>JBEVND010000316.1:0-8799 GCA_040508285.1 Rariglobus sp.
GCCCCCGCACGCTCGAACGTGCGGGGGCCATTTGGGTCGATTACTGTCTACGTTATCTACTGACCTGAGTCTCCTTACTGGAGGAGACGGAGGGCGGTCTGGGACGACCCGTTGGCCTGCGCCAACATGGCGGTGCCGGCCTGGACCAGGGTGTTCCAGCGAGCGAGCTGCGTGGATTCCTGGGCCACATCCACATCGACGATGCGGCTGTTGGCGGCCTCGAGGTTGGCCTTGTTGGTGGTCAGCACTTCCGCAGCGAAACCGAGGCGGCTTTGCTCAGCGCCGTTGGTGGCGCGGAGGGTAGCGACGGCGTCGATGGCGGTGCTGACTTGGGTGATGGTCGCGCCGGCAAGGTTGGCGGCACCCGTGATGCTGGAGACACCAGCAGCGAGGCCTTTGGCCGAGAGCGCAACGGTCTGCGAACCGTCTTCGCTTACTTGCGCGGTGAGCGCGTTGGCGAAGAGATTGATTCCGTTGAACTTTTCAGCGGCGAGCGAGGTGAGCTGAGCTTTCAACTGCGTGAACTCCGCATCGTAGTTGGCGATGTCCGTCGTGCCCTTGGTGGGGTCTTGGGCGAGGACCTTGAGTTCGCTCACGCGTTCAAGGACTTTGCCGGCAACCTTCAAGGCGCCGTCCTGCGTCTGCAGGAAGGAAACCGAGTTGGCGACGTTGGTGGCCGCGGCACCCGAGCGTTTGGCGGCGGCGGAGAGGCGCATGGAAACGCCCAGACCGCCGGCGTCATCGGCCGGGTTTACGATTTTCGAACCGCTGGAGAGACGGTTAAGACTCTTTTGCAGGTTCGCTGAGGAGCTGGCCAGATTGTTGGAGGCAATGGTGGCCGAGTAGTTGCTGTTAATGACGACTGACATGGTAGTATCTTTCCTTGATGAGAGTGCGACAGTCCGTCTGTCGCCACGGATCCGGCAAAACGGACCGGATCAGGCCGATCCCGGGCGTGGCCCGGAAAGGTTCACCCTGCGATGGGTGCCAGCCGTGTGACGGGCTGAGTGAAACTGAACTCTTTGGAGGAAACGTGCGGGTGAGTGCGCGTCGTCCCGATAGCGAGGGCGGAGGAGGTGCCGCGGCGGGTTTTAAAGCCGCCGCGGCTCTTCCGGAGTGGGCGTTCCCCGCGGGCCGCGACCTGAAGTCGTGGTGGCCGCGGAGTCGGCGGATTAGGGTTTACTGCAGGAGGCGCAGCGCGGTTTGAGACGAGCCGTTGGCCTGGGCCAGCATCGCGGTGCCCGCCTGGACGAGGGTGTTCCAGCGCGCGAGTTGCGTGGATTCCTCGGCCACGTCCACATCGATGATGCGGCTGTTGGCGGCCTCGAGATTGGCCTTGTTGGTGGTGAGCACTTCCGCGGCAAACCCGAGGCGGCTCTGCTCGGCGCCGTTGGTGGCGCGAAGCGTGGCCACGGCGTCGATCGCGGTGGTGATCTGGGTGATGGTCGCGTTGGTGAGAGCGGCGGCGCCAGTGATGGAGGCGACGCCCGTTGCCAGGCCCTTGGAGGAAAGCGCGACGGTCTGTGAACCGTCTTCGCTGACCTGTGCGGTGAGCGCGTTGGCAAAAAGATTGATGCCATTAAACTTCTCCGCCGCGAGGGACGTGAGCTGGAGTTTCAACTGCGTGAACTCCGCATCGTAGTTCGCGATATCCGTCGTGCTCTTGGTGGGATCCTGGGCGAGGGTCTTCAGTTCGCTGACGCGATCGAGGACCTTGCCGGCGACTTTGAGGGCGCCGTCCTGCGTTTGCAGGTAGGAGACCGAGTTGGCGACGTTGGTAGCGGCTGCACCCGAACGTTTGGCGGCGGCGGAGAGGCGCATGGAGACGCCCAGGCCACCCGCATCATCGGACGGGTTTACGATTTTCGAACCGCTGGAGAGCCGGTTAAGACTCTTTTGCAGGTTCGCTGAGGAGCTGGCCAGATTGTTGGAGGCAACCGTGGCCGAGTAGTTGGAGTTAATGACGACTGACATGGTAGTATCTTTCCTTGATGAAGTGCGACAGTCCGTCGTCGCCACGGCCCCGGTAAAACGGACCGGGTCAGGCCGATCCCGGACAAGGTCCGGAAAATGTCACCCTGCGATGGGTGCCAGCCGAGTGGTAGGGCTGAAGAGCTAGACTCCTTTGGAAATAAACGCGCAGGCGCGTCGTCCCGTTAGCGAGAGCAGGGATGACCGGCGGCTACACCGCGGGCATCGTAGTCAAATTCAGGATACTCCGCCCGCGCCCTTTTTTGGAGAAGGCGCGCGGGCCGAAGCGAAGCGCTGCGGCGCTTACTGCTGGAGCAGGCGGAGCGCGGTCTGCGAGCTCTGGTTGGCCTGCGACAGCATCGCGGTGCCAGCCTGCACCAGGGTGTTCCAACGGGCGAGCTGCGTGGACTCCTCGGCGACATCCACATCGATGATGCGGCTGTTGGCGGCTTCGAGGTTGGCCTTGTTGGTCGTGAGCACGTCGGCGGCGAAGCCGAGGCGGCTCTGTTCCGCACCGTTGATCGCGCGGAAGGTGGCGACGCCGTTGATCGCGTCCGTGACATTGGTCAGCGTGACGGTGGAGAGGCTGGCCGCGGCGTTGATCGCGGTGATACCGGCGTTGCCGGCAAGATTCTTGGAGGAGAGCGTGACGGTCTGTGAGCCATCTTCGCTGACCTGTGCGGTGAGCGCGTTGTTAAAGAGGGCGATGCCGTTGAACTTCTCGCCAGCGAGCGCGGTGAGCTGGGCTTTGAGCTGGGTGAACTCGGAATCGTAGTTCGCGATATCGGAGGTGCTCTTGGTCGGATCCTGGGCGAGGGTCTTCAATTCACCGACGCGCTCGAGGACTTTGCCGGCGACCTTGAGGACGCCGTCCTGGGTTTGCAGGAGCGAGACGGAGTTGGCGACGTTGGTCGCGGCGGCACCGGAGCGCTTGGCTGCGGCGGAGAGGCGCATCGAGACAGCCATGCCACCGGCATCATCGGCCGGGCTGACGATCTTGGAACCGCTGGAAAGGCGGTTGAGGCTCTTTTGTAAATTAGCGGAGGAGCTGGCGAGGTTGTTCGAGGCAACGGTCGCTGCGTAGTTCGAGTTGATAACGACGGACATGGTAATCTTCCTTGATTATTTACCCTTATCGTAGGGCGACGTGGCCGGTTTTGAATCCGACCCGATCCATCAGCACATCCTTGCGCTGACATCCCTGTTAACGGAACGGTCTGCGTGAAACTTTAAAACATCCTGAAGATTTTTTCGCGACATGGTTCGTTTACCTCGGGATTACCTCTGAAAAGAACCCTCAATTCTTAACGCGCGCGTCCGATATACGATATAGCCCTCATTGTTTTAAACCGCGTTATCCGTCATGGCCACCAACTCACTTTCCGGACTCGTCTCCGGCTTCGACTGGAAAGCATTTATCGATTCCACGATCGAATACTCCAGCGCGCCCATCGCCCGCATGGAAAGCGAGCAGGCCGTCAACCGTAGCAAAGCCACGGCGCTCAGCACCCTCGATGGCAAGATGACGATGCTCCAAAACGCCCTCACCGCTCTCGGCGACAACGCGTCGTTTTACTCGCGCACGTCTTCACTCACCGGTGTGTCGGGCTGGTCTTCGTCGATGAACACCGGCGCCGCGCTCGGAGACTACAAGATCGACGTCACCCAGCTCGCCACCGCCAGCCGCCTGCGTGGCACCACCGATATCTCCGCCGGCCTCGCGTCGACCAGCGATGTTTCCGGCCTCACGCTTTCCACGCTCCCCCTTGCCACCGCGCTCAAGCCCGGATTCTTCACCGTCAACGGCCAGCAGGTCACCGTGGATTTGAGCGACTCGCTCCAGGATGTTTTCGAGGCGATCTCCACGGCCACTGGCGGCGATGTCACCGCCAGTTACGACGCCACGACCGACACCGTTTCGCTCAACAGCGCCGGTGGCCCCATCACGCTCGGCGCCGCCAACGACACGGCCAATTTCCTCTCAGCCTTCCGTCTCGCCAACAACGGCACCGCCAGCGTCAACAGCTCGTCGGCTCTCGCCACGCTTCCGCTGACCGCCCCGCTCGCCTCGGCTGGATTGCGCAACGCGATCACCGCTGTCGACGGCGCGGGCAACGGCACGTTTTCCCTCAACGGCGTCGAGATCGCCTACAACGCCAACACCGATTCGCTCAAGACCGTGCTGACGCGCATCAACGCCTCGTCGGCCGGCGTCACCGCGACCTACGACTCCTCGCTCGATCGCGTGGTGCTCACCAATAAAAACACGGGCGACTCCGGGATCTTTATCAACGAAGCGGCCGGCGGCCTTCTCGGCGCGCTTGGTTTAAGTTCATCGACTGTCGAGCGCGGGAAAAACGCCCTCTACACCGTGAACGGCGGCCCTGGGTTGATCAGCGCAAGCAACACGTTGTCCGCCGACAGCCACGGCATCGAAGGCGTCAACGTCACCGCCGCTTCCACCGGCACCGCCACGCTCACCGTCGCCAGCGACACGTCGGCCATGAAGGCCAAAATCAACACCTTCATCTCCGCCTTTAACGACGTGCAGAGTTTCATCGAGCAGCAGTCCAAAGTCACCTCCGCCAACGGAAAGGTCACCACGTCCACCTTATCCAACGAGCGCGAGGTTCAGGGCTGGGCGCAGACGTTGCGCCGCACCGTGTTTGCCTCGGTTGGCGGACTCGAAGGCACGATCAGTCGCCTCGAGACGCTCGGGATCGATTTTACGTCGGGCACCAACGAACTCGCCATCAAGAGCCAGACCACCCTTGACGCCGCGCTGGCCACCCGCCCCGACGAGGTCGCGGCGTTTTTCAGCACGTCGTCCACCGGTTTCGCCGCCCGCCTCAAGACCGCCGTCGATCTCATTGCGGGCACCGAATTCCAGAAAGGCTACATCGACGAGCGCCAGACCAAGATCAGCGCCAGCAACAAAAGCCTCGATGACCAGATCGCCGCCATCGAACGTCAGCTCGCGCAACAACGGGAACTTCTCACCGCCAACTTCATCGCCATGGAAAACGCCCAGTCGTCCTACAACAATATGCAGACGCAACTGACCAAGGCGTTCTTCTCCGACTCCTCCAAATAATGAACTTCATCGCCCCGCGCCTGCTTCTCCTCACGAGCGCGCTTCTCACGCTCGCCGCCTGCAAATCCCCGCTGCCCAAACGCGACCCGGCACTCACCGGCCCGTTCTACACGCCGACCAATGTCCAGGCCGTCCCACTGTTTCCCGTCGCCGTGCGTCGGGTCGCCTTGCTGCCGGCCGCCTCCAACGATCCCAAGATCACCGAGGAAACCCTCCGGGCGCTCGACCGCACGCTCGTGAACACGCTCACGCGTTCGGCCCGCGCCGAGGTGGCCACCGTTCCGCGCGACGTGCTCGTTCGCATCACCGGCCGCTCCAGTATTCTATCCACCGCCGTCTTGCCCGCGGATTTCATGAAACGCGTCGCCGCCGAAACCGGTGCCGATGGGGTGGTCTTTGTCGATGTGACCACGGCTTCGGCCTACCCGCCCCTCGTGCTCGGCCTTCGCTCGCGCCTGATCGACATGGCGAGCGGTCAACCGTTGTGGCACTTCGACAACGTTTTCTCCGCCACCGACCCGACCGTCGTAAACTCCGCCCGCGCCCACAATATCCAGCGCACGTCCGCCAGCGCCTCACCGGGCAACCTCACTTATACTGTGCTGCAGAACCCGCTCTCGTTTGCCGACTACGTTTCCACCGCAACCTGGGCCACGCTGCCCCCGCGTTGATTTGCGCTAAAGATTTCCCGGCTTCGTGCCGTAACTAGGAACATATTACCAAAGGCGTTCCCCGTATCGCCTAGTCGAGGGCTGACCGTTCCCGCAAAAACCGGAAACACCACATGATACACTCCACGTCCAACTCCACTCCTCAACCGTCCGGCATTACCGCCGCCGACGCCCGTATCTCCGCCAAACCCGCGCTCGCCGCCTCCGGCAATGATACCCTCGACACCGCCTCCACCACCGCCCTTCGCGAAGCGCTCGCCGCCTTGCCCGAGGTGCGCCCCGAGGTCGTCGAACGCGCCCGCCAGCTTGCCGTCGACGCCAACTATCCTCCCCGCGCCATCATCGAGGACATCGCCCGACTCTTCGTGCAATCGCAGGATCCCTCCAATCAGGACTGAACCTAAGCCATGCCCCCCGCCTACCAGTTCGCACGGATTTACCAGACCCAATCCGTCCTCACGACCAACCCGGGCAACCTGGTCTTGATGCTCTACGATGGCATCCTCCGCTTCCTGAATCAGGCCCTCGACGCCGACACCCAGCCCGAGGAAACCGTGCGTATCCAAAAAATGCATGCGGGCATCACCAAGGCGCAAAACATCCTCGTCGAGCTCCGCGCCAACCTCGATTTCAACGCCGGCGGCGACTACGCCCGCGATCTCGATCGCCTCTACGACTATTACATCCGTCGCCTGCTGCAGGCCAACCTGAGCAAAACTCCCGAGCCCATCAGCGAAGTGGCTCGCCTCGTGGGCGAGCTCCGTTCCGGCTGGGCCGAAATGCTCCTCAAGCAAGGGGCCAACGAGCCCGTCTGCGGCGTCGCCTAAAAAAACGCGGCCAAGCGCCCCTTCATGAAATCCGCCGCCGCCACGCTGCGTCGTCTGCTGCAAGCCCTCGAAGACTCGGGCTTTCGTGAGGACGGCGCGCTCTCCGCCGGCGACGGGCTCACGTTTCTTACTCTCGCGCAACGCGCCGAACCGCTGGTCACGCGCATCGCCGAGCTCACCGCCGCCGAACCGGCGTCCATCGACCTTTCACTGCGTGAACGCGGACGCGCCTTGGTGGAAGCACGCCGCGAACGCCGCCAGCGACTTACGCGTCTCCTCGAAACCACGCGCGACGAAATCAGCCGCCTCGATGAGGCCCGGGCCCGTGCGCGAGCCTTGCGGCCCACCTACGCGTCAAAGCCCTCGGCACCGTTTTCCGCACCGGCGTTCAACGCCTGCGGTTGACTTCACTTGGCGCCCACGCAAGGGCGCCGCGTTGACTCGCCCAACCGGACGCGCGTTCGCACCGGCCCTCGCATCCCCTCCCGCGCCCCACGCCCCCGTGGCAGGCCAGAACTATGCGCGGGAATCTGTAGTTTTTTCTCAACTACGAGTTTTCCGATCCGATTGATGACAGTCACAATCCATGTCACGCACGACCGCACAACTCAACGAGGTGCATCTCGAAAGCCTGGCCACGTTGGCCGGCGGCGTCGCCCATGAGTTTAATAACGTGCTCACGATCGTGCTGGGCTATGGAGGGCTCATTCCCGATCTCGCCGACGATCCCGAGCGCCTGCGTCAGACGGTCGACCACATCATGAAAGCCGCCCGCCGCGGTGCCGATGTCGTGTATCAACTCCAGCTTTTTGCGCGCACCCAGGAATGCCCGCGCTCGCTTCAGGACATTCATCAACTCGTGCGCGACAGCGTGGTGCACACCGCGCGCGGCTGGCCCGCGACCGTGAACGTCCACCTCCTGCTCGCCGCCGGCCCGATTCTGCTGCCTGTAAACGCCGCGCAGCTCATCCTCGCGCTCCAGCATCTGCTCCAAAACGCGCGCGAGGCGCTCCTCCTCGACACCGGCCACATCACGGTGCGCACCACGCTTCACCTCGATCAACAGCCGCCGTCGTTGTGTCTGGGCATCGAGGACAACGGCATCGGGATGGCTCCCGCCGTGCGCGAGCGGGTGTGCGAACCGTTTTTCACGCGTCATGCCACTTCGGGTATTCGCGGTCTCGGCCTCTCGGTGGTCCACGGCATCGTTCACGCGCACGGCGGTCGTCTGGAAGTCGATGCCCCGCCCGAGGGTGGAGCACGGGTGCGTCTTTGGCTTCCGCTTGAGACAAGTGCCTCGTCGCCCGACGGCTCTGAGGCGATCAGTGCGAGCGCCGGCGAGCCCACCGCGCTGGCGGTCGCTCGCGACTACGCCGGGATTATTGCTCCATAAAAGCGATTGAAATGCGTCAAGAGCGCATGATGCTCGGCGGCGTCCCCCTCGCCCCCATCGCACGTTGGCGAGTCCGCTTCCCGCCGAACCTAACATCATGTCTCTCGAACGTATCCTGGTCCTCGACGACGAACCGATCATTCAGAAGCTTCTTTCCGAAATCTTCGGGCGCAAAAAATACACCGTCACCGTCGCCGGCACCATCGCCCAGGCCGACGCCTGCCTCGCCAAGGACACGTTCGACCTGATCATGCTCGACGTGCGCCTGCCCGATGGCGACGGCCACCAGTTCCTCGAACACGTCATGGGCCTGCCCGAGAAACCGCTCGTCGTCATGATGACCGGCCACGGCAGCATCGAGAGCGCCGTCGGCTGCATGCGCGCCGGCGCATTCGATTATCTCATCAAGCCGTTTTCACCGTCCCAGCTCGAGATCCTCCTCAAGAAGGCCGAGTCCTTCCGCCAGCTGATGAGCGTTAACCGCTACTTCAGCGAACAAAGCAGCGGCGGCGAAGGCGACATGCTCGGTCGTTCGCCCGCCCTGCAACGCCTGCGTCAACTCGTGCTCCGCGTCGCGCCGACCGATGCCACCGTGCTCATCACCGGCGAAAACGGCACTGGCAAAGAAATGGTTTCACGCGCCCTCTGGCGCCACTCGCAGCGCAAAAACGAGCCTTACATCAAGGTCAACTGCGCCGCCCTTTCAGAGAACCATCTGGGGATTCGCTTCAAGGAATTAAACGCCGGGTTCCTGGTCGGATGGGCGTTCAGCGTGGCTGCGTCGGCCAACCTGCCATCCCTCACGATGCTGTTGTTCTGGAAGGGAACCACCAAGCAGGGCAT
>JBEVND010000365.1:0-16086 GCA_040508285.1 Rariglobus sp.
GCCACGCCGCAGCTCCAAGTAAACCTAGCATCCAACGCCGCCACCTTCACCGGTGGCGGCGTGTTCGTTTTAATCCTAGTCCCGAGCAGCGCACCCCGGTCAGGGAACCGAAGACTTCACGCGCTCCACACACCGCAGTAACCCTCGAGCCGCTTGCCCACGTTCCCCCAACTCAACTCTCGCGACCCGCGCCTAAACCCGCGCTACACACTCAGTCGCATGCATCACTCACCGCGTTAGCCGCGCCCGACACGATAGATTAGCCCGCCGAGCCGTCCTTTCCTCACTTCGTGCCGCGCGCCTTCTTGATCTCGCGCCCAAACTTAAAGATCTCGGCCGCTTCGTTGGCTTTACCTTTATACAGGTCACGAATCACTTCCGCCGCGATGACGCTGTAGGTGATGCCATTGCCGCCGTATCCAAGCGCGAAATACGTGTGCGGACGCGCCTCATGTTCGCCGATGTAGGGCAACCCGTCCTTCGTGCCTCCAAACGTCCCCGTCCACGCATAAGCACGCTCGAATTTAATGTCGGGAAACAACTGCCGAAAACGCCGCGTCAACGCCGCCGTTTTGGCCGGCAATAATTTATCGCGGGCCTTGGGATCGCGAAACTCCTCGTCATAACCGCCGATGATCGCCCGCCCATCTGTCGTCGTGCGCAGGTAGAAATACGGGCGCGCCGTCTCCCAGATGAGCCGCCCGCCTGGCCACCCCGTGAACTCCTCCAGCGGTTCACTCACCATCGCATAGGTGCTGGCCATCTCGGTGACTTTCTCGGGCAGATATTCCTGCGATTCGTAACCCGTCGCGATCACCTGTTTGCGCGCCCGCACCCGCGAACCGCGCTCCGTCAAAAGCTCAACACCACGCGCCTTGATCACGCGACTGGTTACCGTGGTGCGATCATAGAGACGGGCGCCTTTTTTCTGCGCCGCGATCAACAAAAACTGGGTAAATCGATACACATCGATTTGCGCCGCATCCTTGGACCAGATCGCCGCCTCGTGCGTAAGGCAGCTCTCCTTCGCGATCCGTTTCCGATCCCACCACTCGACGTTAAAACCATGCGTGGAGCGCGCCTCGAACTCCTTCCGCAACCCCGCAACATCCCGTGCCGTGCTCGCGAGATAAATGCTCTCCTGCTTTTCCCAACCGCAAGGATCGCCAATGCGCTTCACGAGCTTGCGGATCTTTTTCAGCGATTCGCGGCAAAGCTCATAACTCCTCACCGCATGCGCCTCGCCGACCATGTCGATGAGTTTGTAGAGCGGTGTATCGACCTCGTATTGGAGCAGCCCGGTGCTTCCCGCCGTGCTGCCGGTGCCCATATCGCGCTTGTCGAGGACGACGACATCCACGCCCGCATCGGCTAGATGATAGGCCACGAGCGCGCCCGTAACGCCGCCACCGATGACCACGACCTCGCACGATACGTCCTCGTCCAGCGGCGGATAATTCGCGATGAGCCCGTTCTTAATCGGCCAAAACGGGCATCCGGAGGTGAGGTCCATAGTCACCCCACAGAGAGCCAACTCTCGAAGCGGTTCCCGGCTCGCTTCGCCCCGGATACTGATGCAAATCAAAGTCTACCCCATGAAGAAGCCGTTTTATAAAGACGTCCTGCTTCGCGTTCTCGTTTTCGTCTTAGTTTTCGGCGGCCTCGCAGCCATCATCATCCCCACCGTCGGTCGAGTCTCTATCGGTTCGCCGCGAACAAGTGACTTATCAAATCTACGCGAGATAAGCCAAGCTAGCCTCATATACGCTCACGATCATAAAGACCGCCTACCCGAAGCGACGGACGTATGGGATTACGCCCGCCTCATCGCCTCTGCTGGTCTAATCGATGGCAGGTTTTGGCAATCTCGCTTGGATCCGGCCAATTCCGAAACTGCACGCGATCCCATCGACATTTTACTGCCGCCCTCCGGCAACGCTCCTCGTGAACTCAATCCAGCGTTCCGCGCCATCAGACCCACGTTTGCCGTCGCGCTCGGAAAGCTCGGGACCGATTTACCCTTCGCCACTCCGGTCGCCTGGACCCGCGGACTGCAACCCGACGGCACGTGGGCCAAACACAGTCCCTACGGCGGCGAAGGTGGCTTCATCACATTCCTCGGCGGCAATGTATCCTATTTCCGCAACCTTTCCGACGATGGCGGTCAGCTCATCAGCCGCGATGGCGCCAAGACCGCCAACATCCTCGACGCGCTTCCGCCCGGCACTCGCATCGGAGAATACATGCCCACGGCTGAAGAGCAAAAAACTTGGTCGGCAGCCAAGCGCCCCCCTGACGCTTATCCACCCCGATCTTCTGTATTTTGGCCAGGAGTGCTACTCTGGATTCTCGTTTGGGCGCCTTTTTTAATCGTTAGCATCCACCGCCGCAAAAAAGCCGAAACAGGAGTTTTCAGCATCTTCATCTGGCCCGCAGCCATCACGCTTCTGATCTTGATGATTGCGCCTACCGTCGCCCACTAAGTTCAGATGCCGCCTCTCCCCCTTTCCATTCCGCCCGCCTGGTCCACCCTCTTCGACCACGGATACACCCGGGAACAATTCGCCGTTCTCTCCACGGCCGTCGACGAGGCCTATGCGCAGGGCGAGGTGTTTCCCGCTCGCAGCCACATCTTCCGTGCGCTTGAGCTGGTCCGGCCCGCCGACGTGAAGGTGGTCGTCCTCGGGCAAGATCCTTACCCGACGCCTGGCAACGCGCATGGGTTGTCCTTCTCGGTGCCGCCGTCGGTGCGCACGCCCGCTTCGCTCAAGGCCATCTACGCTTCCCTTGCGCGGAGTTTCCCCGACTGGAAAGCGCCTGCCAACGGCCATCTCGAGCCGTGGGCGCATCAAGGCGTTCTTCTGCTCAACACCATTCTTACCGTCCGTTCCGGCGAACCCATGAGCCACGCCAAACTCGGCTGGCAGGCGTTCACCCAAGCCGTGCTTCGCGTCATTCAAGCCCAGTCGCCGTTCGTGGTCTTCATGCTCTGGGGCGGCAAAGCCGAAACGTCGGCCCGTCCGCACATCGACACGGCGCGCCACGTTATTTTGGCCGATCAACACCCGTCGCCGCTCGCGCAAAACCGTCTGCCTGCCGACAAAAAATTCGCAGCCAACAACCACTTCGCCGAAGCCAATCGCCTGCTGGTTGAACACGGCCGCACGCCGATCGATTGGCGTTTGTAACCGGCGCAAGACGCCCGGCCGCACGCACCTCAGGCACCGGCACAAAGCGCTCGCTACGTAAACGAACGCAGACACCTCGCATCATCGCGAAACCAGCCGCCCGCGCCGCGCGTCTAGCGGTTGAACTTTCCTCGTCCGCCTCCACGTTTTCCACCCATGAGCCGCGCCCGTTCCCCTTTGCCCATCCTGATGGCCAGCGGCTTGCTGCTCTTGTTGCTCGTATTTTTCCTGGTCACCCGTCGCCTTCAAGAAACCACCGTCACCGAACCTTTGGTCTCAACCCCCGAGGCGACTTCCTCGCTGACTGCATTTCCCGACAACGACTCTTCATCCGACGAAAATCTTGCTCAAGCCGGCAACGTCACCGCCTTGGCCGAAAAACTTTCCACGCGTCTCACGCATCCGGCCACTCGCGCGCACGAAGCGGTGCTGATCTTTAAAACCGCCGACGGCTACCGGCGTTTCCTCGCCCGCGCGACCGAGGCCGGCGTGATCATCGTCGCACAGATTGATCCGCTCAACATCGTGCGCGTGCGCATCCGTGCCTACGATTCCTTCGCCGCCGAACTCGTTGCCCGCGCCGCCGATTACGGGGGCGTCGGCGCCAATACCTTTGTGCAGATCCCGCCGGCGCCCGAAGAGCGCGTCACCGGGCGCCAGTTCGCCGTGGGCAACGCGCTTCTCACCACCCTCGGCGTTCCCACCGGCACCGACACTTCGACGTGGGGCCGGGGCATCACCATTGCCGTGCTCGACGGCGGCGCGGTGCCCGACCCCACACTCGGCGCACGCCTTCGCTACCTCGACATCGGGCTCGGCTATTCGGGCACCGGTGCAGCCGGCACTCACGGAACCGCCGTCGCCGCCCTCGCCGCCGGCTCGCTGGCCGACGCCCCCGGAGTTGCCCCCGCGGCCAATGTCCTCAGTATCCGCGTGATCGATACCGACGACCGTAGCGATGTGTTCACCGTCACCCAGGGAATCGTCGCCGCCGTCGATGCCGGCGCACAGATCATCAATCTCAGCCTCGGCGGTTACTCCACATCGCAGGCCCTGGACCGCGCCATTGCCTACGCGATCGCCAAAGGCGCCATTGTCATCGCCGCCGCCGGCAACGATGGCGCCAGCCGGCTTACCTGGCCCGCGGCCGATCCGCGCGTGATTTCGGTCGGCGCCACGGATGCGACTGGCCGGCAAGCGTCGTTTTCCAACTCCGGCAACCAGCTTCATCTCACCGCACCCGGCGTGGGCCTGCAGACCGCCGGTCTCGCCAACGAACGGCTTCTCTTCAGCGGGACCTCGGCCAGTTCCCCCGTCGTCGCCGGGGCGCTCGCCGTGCTCATGTCGCAGACGCCCGGCCTCACCGGTGCGCAAGCCGCCCAAATCCTCCAAACCCACGCCGACGACGGCGGCCCCGCGGGCATCGATGCCGACTACGGCCATGGCACGATGAACCTCGGCTGGGCGCTCGCTCGCAACGACGTCAACCGGGTCGATCTCGCCGTATCCGGTCATCACTACAACCCGGACACGGCGTCGCTCGAGGTCGTCGTCCAAAACCGCAGCCTGCGCGACATGCCGCTCAACCAGTTGGGCGTGACCCTCAACAATCGCCCCACGGCGCTCTACAATCCGGGCCTCCTTCGCGCCGGCCAAAGCGCCACCATCGCCATTCCGATCGATGCGGCCACTGCCGCCGCGCCGATCAACCTGACGTCATCGCTGGTCGTGCCCTCGGGTGTCATCGATGCCGTTCCTGCCAACAATACCCGCGCCAGCGTGATCGACCTCGCGGGGCAGTAACCGTGCTTCTTTCGATTCTCCCGTTCGCTTCATTAAGAGCGCGGAGGGCACGAGAGGCGTTTCTCCCGATTGCCTCACCGCATGTCCGCCGCTTGTGTGGACACCCATGTTCACCGGCCTCGCCCGCACTGCAGCCATCCTTGTCGCCTTTCTGTTAGGCGCACTCTTTCCGCAAGCGCACGTCGCGGCCGGAGCGATTCAGGGGCTGATCATGGGCATGTTGTTTCTCGTTTTCCTCGGCACCACGTGGACGCGCCAAAGCCTCCAGCGCAGCCACCTCGTCCTGCTTGCGGCGAATCTCGGCATGGCTTTCGCGGGCCTCGGGCTCGGTTGGGCGCTGGGCGGACGCGACGTGGGCCTCGCCGGTTTTTTTGCCGGCATCGCACCCACCGCCGCGGCTGCGCCGGTCATTATCAGTTTTATGCGCCGCGATGTCACTTACGTCACCGCCGCGTTCGTCCTCACCAACCTCGTGATCGCCGCGTTGTTGCCCGTGGTGTTGCCTTGGGTGCTCGGTGAGGTCGACGCCACCTTGTTTGCGCGCATCGCCGGCAGCGTCGCGTTGCTCATCTTCGTGCCACTCGTGCTCGCTCTCATCGTGCGTCGCGTGCATCCGCCGGCGGCTTTGTGGCCGGGCCGCCTGCGCGACGTCTCGTTTGGCGCGTGGGTCACCACCCTCTTTCTCGTCATGGCCAACGCGTCCCATTTTCTGCGCGCGCAGGAGAATGTCCCGCAGCTGCTCCTCGCTAAAATCGCCGTCGTCACCCTCCTTGTGTGTGCGGCCAACTTCGCGCTCGGGCGCTGGATCGGCGGGCGCACCTACGCGGCCGAAGCCAGCCAGTCGCTGGGCCAGAAAAACACCAGCTTCACGCTCTGGCTCGCCCTCGCCTATGCCAGCCCGCTCGTGGCACTCGGCCCCACCTGTTACATTCTCTGGCACAACCTCTGGAACTCGTGGCAGCTCCACCGCGTCGCTCGCGCCAATCTGCTCCGCGGCAAATAACGCAGGCCCGACGCCGCCAGCCGCGCATCAAACGCCTTTGGCCGCAGTTAAGATTTGGTTAAAAACGCCCACGCAAGGCCCGCCAAACCAGTTGCCACTCCGCACTCTCTGGCAATACTCCGCGGCTTCCAACTTCAACTCATGGCTTCCTCCCACGTCTGGAAATTCTTTCGCATCGGCGGTCTCGACCAAGTCTCCATCGAAACCGGCGCCGATCTCCTCGCCCTTAAAGAACTCGATCAAAAACTGTGGGTCGCCCTGAGCTGCCCCGTCAAAGGCCTCGAACTCGACGAAAAAACCCTCGCCCTCATCGACCGCGACAAAGACGGCCGCATCCGCGTTCCCGAACTCCTCGCGGCCATCGATTGGGCACACCTGCATCTCGAAGATCTCGGCGTGTTGCTCAACGGCCGCGACACGCTCCCGCTGTCCGTCTTCAAGACATCGACTCCCGAAGGTGCCGCCGTCCTCACGTCCGCCAAACGCATTCTCTCCAGCCTAGGCAAAGCCGACGCCACCGAGATCAAACTCTCCGAAGCGACCGACACCGCGCGCCTCTTTGCCGCCACGCAGTTCAACGGCGACGGCGTCATCACGCCCGACTCCGCCCCCGACGACGTCCTGAAACTGGTAATCGCCGATGTCATCGCGACGGTTGGCGGCACCGCTGATCGCGGCGGCTCCACCGGCATTGATCAGGGCCGCATCAACTCCTTCTACGCCGATCTCTCCGCCTTCGCCACGTGGAGCGAAAAAGGCTCCTCCGCCGATGTGCTCAGCCTCGGCGCCGAGACCGCCGCCGCCGCTGCCAACGTCCAGGCCGTGCAGGCCAAGATCGACGACTACTTCACCCGCACGCGCCTCGCCGCCTTCGATGCCCGTGCACTCAGCGCCCTCAACCGCGCCGAGACCGACTACCTCGATCTCGCCGCCAAGGACATGAGCATCACCGCCGACGAGGTTGCCGGTTTCCCGCTCGCCCGCATCGAAGCCGGTCGCGCGCTGCCGCTGCTCGAAGCCGTCAACCCCGCCTGGGCCACCGCGCTGGCCACGTTGCACAGGACCGTGGTCACACCCGTTTTCGGCGCCGCCAAGACTTCGTTGACCGAATCCGAGTGGGCCACGCTCAAAGCCAAGGTCACTGGCTACATCACGTGGGCCGCCGCCAAGGGCGGAGCCTCCGTTGAGAAACTCGGCCTCGATCGCGTCAAAGCCCTGCTCGCCGCCAACCAGAAAGACACGCTCACCGCCCTCGTGGCGAAAGACGCCGCGCTCGATGCAGAGTTCACCGCCATCACGTCGGTCGAAAAGCTGCTTCGCTACGCCCGCGACTTCCGCGCGTTGCTCAACAACTTCGTCAACTTCTTCGACTTTTACTCGCCCGACCGTCTCGCGATCTTCCAGGCCGGCACCCTCTACCTCGACAGCCGCAGCACCGAATTCTGCGTCCGCGTCGACGCCCCCAATCCGCTCGCCGCGATGAGCAAGGCCTACATCGCCTACGTCGATTGCAAACGCGTCGGCGAGGCCCCGATGAAAGTCGCCGCCTGCTTCACCCAGGGCGACAGCGACTACCTTTTCGTCGGTCGCAACGGTCTCTTCTACGACCGTCAGGGCCGCGACTGGGACGCCACCATCACCAGCATTGCCGACAACCCGATCAGCATCCGCCAGGCCTTCTGGTCGCCGTATAAAAAGTTCGTGCGCATGATCGAGGAGCAGGTCGCCAAACGCGCCGCCGCCGCCGATGCCGCCGCCAACACCAAGCTCGCCGCCGCGGCCGAGACCACCGCCAACGCCGACAAGGCTACCGCCAAACCCGCCGAGGCCAAGAAGGTCGACATCGGCACGGTCGCCGCTCTCGGTGTCGCCGTCGGTGCCATCGGCGGTGCGCTCGGCGCCGTGGCTACCGGCCTCGCCAAGCTCACCTATTACCAGATCCCGCTCGTGATCATCGGCATCATCCTCGTGATCTCGATTCCCTCGATGCTCATCGCCTGGCTCAAGCTCCGCCAGCGCAACATCGGCCCGCTCCTCGAAGGCAACGGCTGGGCGATCAACGGCCGCGTGAAGATCAACATTCCGTTCGGCACCCGCCTCACCGAACACGCCCAGATGCCGCCTCACGCCAAACGCGACCTGTCCGATCCTTACGAGGACAAGGCCGCCAAGCGCCGTCGCAAGCTCATCACCGCGCTCATCGTGGTCATCCTCGGCGCCACTGCGTATTCGCAGTGGGAATACAAGAAAAACGGTTACTACTTCTGGTCGTCCGCCGAGACCCGCGCCGAGGTCGAGAAAAAGAAGGCCGACGCCATCAAGGCCGAAGTCGACGCAGCTGCCGCCAAAGCCGCTCCCGCACCAGCTGCTGCCCCCGCCGCGCCTTAAGCGAAAAAAGCAGAGCGCCCGCCAAGGCGCGAAGAACGCAAAGGGGTTCCAAATCCTTTGCGCTTTTCGCGGCCTTGGCGGCTTTGCGTTAAAGCGCCGTGACACGTCACGCCGTCGAAAGCGGCGAGCACTCGCCTACGCCTTGCCCGTTGTCATCGGCAGGTGGATCACACCACGCGGTCGGCCATCGTTTCGCCGCCATCCTCAAACGCCGCGAGATTCGCCAGGAAATGTTTCACCAACGCGATGTCCTGATCGCTGCGGCCACCCGCCGTGTGCGGCGTGATAAAACAATTTGGCGCCGTCCATAACGGATTCGACGGAGGCAGCGGCTCCTCGGCAAACACGTCCAGATACGCCGCGCCCAGCCGCCCGCTCTCCAGCGCCTGCACCAGCGCCCGTTCGTCCACCGTGGTGCCGCGGCCGATGTTGTAGAAACGCGCGCCCGGCTTGCAGGCGCCGAGTCGACGCGCGTTGACGTAGTTCCGCGACGCTTCGTTGTCCGGCAGCAGGTTCACGATGTGGTCGGCTTCGCCCAGCACCGCCGTCACTCGATCTTCGGAGATGATGTGCACGCCGCGTTCGCTGTGCGCCTTGCGACGGACCGCGTAGAGTTTCACGCCAAACGGCGCGAGCAGCTCCGTCAATCGACGCGCGATCGTGCCGTAGCCGAGCAGCAAAACGGTTTGCCCGTTCATCAAGACCGACGCGGCCCGATGCTCAAAAAACTTCCACTGACGTTCCCCCAGTTGCTCCGCGTGCGAAGCCAGGAGTTGCCGGCCGAGTGCGAGCATCATCGCGAGCACGTGTTGCGCGCACGGCTCGGCAAACACCGTTGAACTCGTCGTGAAGGCCGACCCGCGTTCGCGAAACGTTTCCAAAAACTCCGGCGTATCGTAGCGCCCGTAACCCGCGCTCGTGATCGCCACCCATTTGATCTGTTTGCGCCGCAAACAATCGCCCGCATCCGGTTGTCCAAAGACCACGTCCGCCTGCTCAAACCCGGCATCGGCTTTTCCGGCTGCGAGCACCGAGGCCGACCGATTCGCCGCAAACACCAAGCGATGCTCGCCCACGCCAGCGGCGAGCAGTTTCTCCGCCTGCGCGGACAACGACGCATTACACCAGATCGTTAAACTCATGCCCACACGCCTAGCCGATCTGTCACGTCACTTCCAAACCATTAACCGCGTGGATCGCAGATCACCGGAGATCGAAAAGCTCGAAGCGCCACGCCGTTGCACCTGCGCCCACACGCATTGCGTAATCTGGTGTTTAAAAATCGCCGTCCCTTGCCAACGCATCGGCCACGTGCTCGCTTAACCCTTCCATGTCTTCGCCCGTCGTCGTTCATCCCCGCGCCCGTCTCCTCACGATCCTGTGTTATGGGGCGATGATGAGCCTTTCCATCGGGCTCAACCTCCTGCCGGTTTTCCTCACCACGCTCAGCAAAACCTACGGCGGCGAAGCCGGGCTCAGCGGTGAACAACTCGGCCGTCTCGGCGCCTTTGCATTTATCGGCGTGGTGCTCGGCATCGTCGTCACCGGACCGCTCGCGGATCGCTGGGGCACCAAACCATTCGCGCAAGCCGGCAACGCACTCATCGCCGTGAGTCTCGTGGCGATGGCGTTCGCGCCGACTTACACGCTGCTCTGCGTCGCCATTTTCTTCCTTGGTCTGGGCGCGGGCATCCTCGACATGGTGCTCAGTCCGATCGTCTCGGCGCTCAATCCGCACAAACGCGCCGTGGCGCTCAACTGGCTTCATTCGTTTTACTGCGTCGGTGCAGCCGTGACGATTCTCGCCGGCTCGCTCGCGCTCCAGGCCGGTCTCGGTTGGCGCGGCTCATGCCTCATTCTCCTGCCTTTGCCGCTCGCGTTGCTGGTCGCTTTTGCGCCGCTTAAATTTCCAGAAAATGCCCACGAGAGCGCCCGCGCCACGATGGGTTCGCTCCTCAAGCTCCGCTGGTTCCAGCTCGCGATGGCCGGCATTTTTCTCGGTGGCGCAACCGAGCTGGGCCTTGCCCAATGGTTGCCCGCCTACGCGGAAACATCGCTGGGTTTCCCCAAGTGGATCGGTGGCGGCTCGCTGCTCTTGTTCTCCGTCGCGATGGCGCTCGGCCGCATGGTCATCGGCTTCACCGGCGGTAAAATGGATCCGTTCCGCATGATGGCGTGGAGCTGCGGCACCACGATCGTGCTGTTCCTGCTCGGTTCGTTTTTGCCCAACCCCACGCTGGCGCTCACGTGCTGCATCGTCGCGGGTTTCACCGGTAGTTGCCTGTGGCCGACAATGCTCGCGGTGACTGCGGACCGTTATCCTTCGGGCGGAGCCACGATGTTCGGCACGCTCGCGGCGCTGGGCAACGCCGGTGGTATTTTTATGCCGTGGGTCGTCGGCTTCATCGCGGACCGCAGCAACTTGCACTGGGGTCTCGCGGTCTCGGCCATCGCCCCCCTCGTCATGCTGCCCCTGGTGTTACGGTTGCGCGCCAATCGTTGAGCAATCCGGTGTCGGAGGACACAGTCGTCACCTAAACGTCACGACTTCGCCGCCGGTTTGTCATCTGCGGGTGGTTGACTGTCGGTGCTCGAAGCGCGGTCTTCCGACCCGCATGCGGGCAAACCGATTTTGCACCTCGCACTCGTCACCGAAACCTACGCTCCCGAAATCAACGGCGTCGCCATGACGCTGGGCCGGCTCGTCGACGGCCTTTCTGAACGCGGTCACCGGATCACGCTGATTCGCCCCCGCCAGCGCCACGAGTCACCGCGCTTTAGCATTACCCAGCGTCTCGCCTGCCGCCAGGTCCGCCTGCCCGGCGTGCCGATTCCCGGTTACCCGCAACTCCGTCTCGGCCTCCCCGCTTCGCGCCGGCTCTCGCGTCTCTGGAAAACCACGCGGCCCGATCTGGTCCACGTCGCCACCGAAGGCCCGCTCGGGGCGTCCGCCATCACCATCGCGCTCCGCATGGGGATTCCGGTGACGTCGAGTTTTCACACCAACTTCGATCAATACACGCGCGACTACCGCATCGGCTGGATGAAGCCGGTCGTCGGCGCGTGGTTGCGCCGCGTGCACAATCGCACCCGCCGCACCTTTGTCCCCACGCAGGATCTCATCAACCGTCTCTCCTCCGAGGGCTATGATAACCTCCGGATTCTTTCCCGTGGCGTCGATACGACGCTGTTCAATCCCGAGCGCCGCGACGAAGCGTTGCGCGCATCGTGGGGCGCGACTCCCGACGATCTCGTGATCGTTCACGTCGGGCGCATGGCCGCGGAGAAAAACTACGGCCTGATCTTCCGCGCCTACGACGAGATCAAGAAAACCCAACCCCGCGCCCGTCTCGTGCTCGTGGGCGACGGTCCGCTCCTCGCACGTCACCAAGCCGCGCGGCCCGACGTCGTTTTCACCGGTTTCTACACCGGCGTGAATCTCGCACGCCACTATGCGTCCGGTGACATGTATCTGCACGGCAGCCTCACCGAGACGTTCGGCAACGTCATCACGGAAGCCATGGCAAGTGGTCTCGCCGTCGGTGCCTACGACTACGCCGCCGCCCGTGAATTCGTGCGCCATGGCGAGAACGGTCTCGTCGCTCCTCGTGACGACGAGGCCGCATTTCTCGCCAACGCCGTGAGCCTCGCCAACGACGCGTCCCGACGTCGCGACATCGCCCGCGCCGCGCTCGACACCGCCAGCCGCCTTTCCTGGACCCGCGTCATCACCGCACTCGAGGACGACTTCAACGAGGTCATCCAAGAACACGCCGTCGCCACCTCCGCACCCTCCGCCGTCCGCACTCCGATTCGTTTATGAGCAAAGCACTCCATGTCCGTTCCGTGATCCTGTCCGACATCCACCTCGGCACGCCTCACTGCAAAATCGACGAAGTTAATCACTTCCTCAAACACACGCGTTGCGAGCGTCTCATCCTTAATGGCGACATCGTGGACGGCTGGCGCCTGCGCCGCGACGGTCGCTGGACCAAGGGCCACACCCGCTGCGTTCGTCTCATCCTCAAAAAAATCGAGAAGAAGAACACCGAGGTCATCTACCTCCGCGGCAATCACGACGACGTGCTCGCCCGCTTCCTGCCGTTCACCTTCGACAATCTCCGTCTCGTCGAGGACTACGTGCTCGAATCCGCCAGCGGCCGTTACCTGATCCTCCACGGCGACGTGTTCGACGGCGTGGTGAAAAACATGGTGTTCCTCGCCCACCTCGGTGACGTCGGTTACTCGCTGCTCCTTCGCCTCAACCGCCTCTACAACTGGTTCCGCGCCCTCCGCGGCAAGGAATACTTCTCGCTCTCCAAGGCGATCAAGGCGCGCGTCAAACAGGCGGTTAGCTTCGTCGGCAAATTCGAGGACCAGCTCTCCGCGCTCGCCCGTGAACGCAAGTGCACCGGCGTGATCTGCGGCCACATCCACACGCCCGCCGACAAGATGATCGGAGACATCCACTACTTGAACTCCGGCGACTGGGTCGAGTCCCTCACCGCCATCGTCGAGCACCACGACGGTCGCTTCGAACTCATCACGTTCGCCGACTTCCTGAAATCGTTCCCGATGATCCCGTCCGAGGCGCCCGAGCAGGACGATGACGAGAACGAATTCGAGGAGGCATCCGCCCTTCGCGTGCCCGTGCACGCCTGAAAACCATGCGCAAGATCCTCATCCTCACGGCAGGCTACGGCGAGGGTCACAACAGCGCGGCCCGCGCCCTCCGCGCCGCGTTTGCCACACGCGAAAACGTCGAGGTCGAGGTGGTGGATTTGTTCGAGCTCTGCGCACCGCGGATCAATTACGTTACCCGTCGCGGCTATCTGCGCGTCATCAATCACGCGCCCCGCCTTTGGAGCAGTTTCTACCAATGGCTCGACCGTTCCCCGCACACGCCAACGCTGATCGGCCTGCTCGGCGGTCATCGCAAACGTCTGGGCCAACTCATCGCCGAAAAAAAGCCCGACGCCATCTGCTCCACGTATCCCGTTTATGGATGGCTCTTGAATGAGCTCGCGCGTCGCGGACAACGCATCCCGCCTCAGTTCACCGTCGTGACAGATGCTCTCACCATCAACTCGCTCTGGTATCGCACGCCCGCCGAGCACTGGTTCGTCACCGACCCCGGCTCGGCAGACTTTATCGCGAGCAAGGGCATTCCCGCCGACCGGATCACCGCGAGCGGTTTTCCGGTCGCTCCGGTTTTCAGCGCACGGCCCGATGCGTGGTGGCCTTCCGACCTTAAAAACACCGGCCAGCCCAAGGTGTTGTTTATGGTCAACTCCGGTCGCGGCCCCGCCCGTCGCATCGCGCACGCATTGCTGCAGCAGCCAGGCTGGCACGTCACGCTCACCACCGGTCGCGACGAAGCGTTGCGCCAGGAATTCCTCGCCCTCGCGAGCAAATCCGCCGGCACCACCGAGATCCTCGGCTGGACCGATCGCATCGCCGAACTGCTCATGACGCATCACGTCATCATCAGCAAAGCCGGCGGCGCCACCACGCAGGAATCCATCAACGCGCTTTGCCCGATGCTGGTCAGCCAGATCGTGCCCGGCCAGGAAGAGGGCAACTACGAGCTTCTCCGTCGCCACGAGGCCGGCGCGCTCGCGACCACGCCGGAACTCATCATCAGCCAGCTCCAACGTGCCTTCGCCGACGACGGCCGCGTGTGGCGCACGTGGCGCGGGAACTTGCAGCGTCTCGCCCGCCCCACCGCCGCGCACGACATCGCCACGCACGTGCTCGCCGTCGCCGTCCGGGAGGAACGCCCGCTCAACGAGAAACCTGCCGTCAGCTTCCGCCCGCCCGCACTCGCACCCGCTCCGCACGCGCGTTGATCTGCGCGATGAGTTCGGTGTGCTCCACCGCCTCGCGATCGTCGATATGCACGAGGCCCGCCCCAAAGGGCGGCAGTTCGTCGGATTCGTCGGCCCAGCGCGCCCACTCATAACCGACCATCGACGGATGCGCACACGCCGCCGTGAGCGCGCGGCGTCCGTCGCGCAACATACGCTCGAGCCGCGTCGGCCCCGAGTGCGGCATAAACGAAGCCGTGCGGAACCGTTCGTTCGAGAGTCCAAACGCCGTCAGCCACAAGGGCATCCCCGCCACGCCCGCGTAGAGTTCCGCCTGCGCCTCGAAGTCCGGGCCGTGGCAATGCCACGACACGACGTCGACCTGCGGATACACGCATTCCACGAGCACGCTTTCGCCCGGCGGATGCGCAAACCGGCAGCCTAAAACCAAGTGATCCGGATCGTGCCGTCGCAGCGCCGCCGAGGTTTCCACAAAATAGCGGTGAGCAAACTCCCGCGAGAACCGCGCCTGATCGCGCAGGTAGCCGGCCGTCGTCAGCGGACGATCCGCGAGCGTGCGCTGGCGGATGACTTCTTTGTTGGGCAGATCGAGACTCCACTCGCGCGCGAGTCCGCTCAACTCGCCGCCATGCGGCGCAAGCACGAATTCCCACGCCGCGTGATACGCCGAAAAATTCGGCTCCAAGCTCAGGCATATCTGCAGCAACGAAGGCCGATCCGGACGCGGCTCGCCCCAGCCCGGCGCGTCATCGGTGTAGTAACCGATCAAATCCGTCCGCCCCAACCACGGGGCCGTCGCCGCCTGCGCCTGTGCCTCGCACGCCGCCAGCCAACCCGGATCGAACACATCGGGCAAATGCACGCCTTGCAGGTGAATCACCGGCACGCCTGAACCGCGAAAATCCACCAGCGCCGTCGTATAAACGCCCGACGTTGCCAGCGACGGTTCTGCCCAGGGGCCCAGTGTATTCACCTGCCAATTACGCAGCCGTTGCAACGCCGCGCGCGCAAACCCCGCCGCGTCGTCCGCACCGTGCGCCCTCTCCACCGCGAGCGCGTAGGCGCCGCGATTCCCCGCGCCGCTCGTCTGGATCGGAGTCGCCGCACGTCCCTGACGATTGACCGCAGCGACCGCCTTGGCAAAAAACGGCCGGTCATGCGGCGTGAGTAACCACCACTGGCCGGAGACGGTCTGCCCCGCTCGAAAAAACCCCGCGCGACCACGCAGGGATTCCGGCTTAAACGAGCTGAGTGTAAGAGCCTCCGCACCGAAGACTTTCGCCATGGGCGCAGACGCTAGCCGCAAGAACCCGCCCATGGGAAGCCAAAGGAAACCGCCCGCCCGGCCGTCCGGTTTTCCCTTTCGGCGTCAGCGGCGATCAGGACGTGACAACTCGAATCGCTCGCGCGTCATCGCGTAAGCCTCGCCGCCCAGCCGCCCGACGGTATCGAGCAACGCCGGATCAATCGCGCCATCCGCGCCCAGCACGGCGTCGTTTACGTGTGCAGCAACGATGCGCCCGAAAACCACGTTGGCCGCGCCCGCCCCTTCGCCGATCGGCAGGATCGTGTGCAGGCGGCATTCGAACGACACCGGTGCAGCCGCCACGCGCGGCGGACGCACGTTAACCGCCGCGGAATGCGCGATGCCAAACGCCTCGAACTCGCTTTCTCCATACGGCAGCAGCGCGGCGCACGCGTTCATCTTTTCGGCGAGCGCATGGGAAACCAGATTCACCACAAACTCACCCGTCGCCTCGATATTGCGGACCGTGTCCTTCTTGGCACCGTCGCGGAGGTTCACCGCGGAGAACATCAACGTGGGCGGGTTGCCCGTGATGCCGTTGAAAAACGAAAACGGCGCGAGGTTGGTCTT
>JBEVND010000392.1:0-5267 GCA_040508285.1 Rariglobus sp.
ATCGCGACGCCGACGATGCGCGCGAGGATGGGGTTGGCGGCGAAGGTTTGTGGTCGGGTTTGTCTTCCATAACCCGATCAAGACGCGACCGGCAGTGGCGCCGCTCGCCAGTAGCTCGGGTATTTGTGCCGCCGTGTCGTGCGGTGATAAATGATCGCGAGCACGACCAGCAAAACCGTGCCGACCAAGGTCGACGATACGAGGAACGTGCAACTCGGTTTGGCGAGAAACACAATGATCGCGTTCGAGCCGGCGGGCGGATGGACGGTGCGCGTCAACATCATGTAGCCCACGCCGAGGCCGGTTGCGATGCCGACGGCCCACCACTGCGGGCCGAACAAAGCGAGACAGCCGAAGGCAATCAATGACGCGCCCAGATGTCCTCCGATCACCGAGCGCGGTTGCGACAACGGCGCTTCGGGCAGCGCGAATAGCAATAGCGCCGACGCGCCGAACGAGCCAAGCAACATGAGGCCTTGCGTGGTCATCGCGATGAACGCGAGGGCCGACACCGCAAACATCGCGCCGCCCGTGGCGATGATGATCTGGGATTTCCGGAAGACGGGTGACATGGGAAATCGACAAATGAAGCATTTTCATGACAGCGCTTCCAGATATTTATCGTAACGCGATATATTGACCGCCGGTTTATTTGCAGGCGGGCGGTTGGAAACCGTTACGAACGAAGCTCCAATGAGAGCTGTATCCTAGTCCTCGATTTCCGGCATGGAGCATGCCGGGCTGGAGAACGGAGTGGCCGGCGGGCTGCTGGCGGGCGCCACGTCGGCGGATGCTTTTTGCAGCAGGCCGACCAATTTCGGGCCGATGGTTTTCAGTTCGGCGCGATGGGCGAGGTAGAGCTTTTCGAGAACGGCGCGGCCTTTCGGAGCAAGCGTGACGTGAACGCGGCGGGCGTCCTCGGCGGACTTGGCGCGCCGCACCAGTTTGAGCGTTTCCATGCGATCCACCAAGCCGACCGCGCTGTGATGTGCGACGCGAAGCTGCTCGGCGAGTTCGCCGATCGTGACCCAGTTGCGTCCGGGGAATCCCTCGATGGCGAGGAGCGCCTGGTATTGCTGCGCAGTGACGCCACGGCTGGCGGCGGCGGCTTCGCTGAAGCCGAGGAATTTGCGCAACGTGTAGCGAAACTCGGCCAGCAATTCATAGTTGGCCTTGTCGAGTGGAATGGCCGGTTTTTCGGAGCGTGGCATGGCGATGACTTAGAGCGGGCGGACCGACGGACCTTCCGTCCACGAGCCCTCAACCATGACGACCTTGGGATCGGCGGGCAGACCGGTTTCGTTGCGTTGGATCATGCCGATGATGAGGTCGATCGCCGCGGCACCGACCATGCCGGGTTTCTGATCAAGGCCCGCGAATCCGGGATAACGTTCAAGAGGGACGACGCCCATGTCCTCGGGAATGCGGATGCCCATCTCGGTAAACCAATCGAGCAGCGCGATGTCGGAAACGATCATGGCGTCGGGCTTGCTCTGCTTGAGCCAGGTCGTGAGTTCGAGACGGTCGGACTCCTCGTAAACGAGGCACGTCGCGGCTCCGCGACCGTAGTTGTATTGGAAAAGTAATACGGCAGCGATCCAGTTCTTCGCGACGATCTTGCTGACGCGTTTACCGAGGGCGACGCCGATGTGTTTGTAGCCGCGTTGACGCAGGGTGCTCAACGCGAGCTGCATGCCTTGGAACTGGTGGGGCGCGGCGCGGTGCAGCGCGGGACGCATCATCGAGTAACCGATGGCGGCGGCGCAGAAATTGTCCCACGGAAAAGAGAACTGCGGAACGGCCTCGGGGAAAGGCGCGAGGCACACGCCGAGAATGCCGCGGGCCTGAAGGATGTTGGCGAGACGACGGGTGGTCATCTGCGATTCGCGCAACCAAAAGTGTTCGACGCGGTAGCCGCGTTGGGAAGCGCGAGTGCAGGCGCCTTCGTAGGCGGCGGGGGAAAAGCGATTCTGGCGCCAGCCCTCCTTGGTCGGGTAGGCGGTGACGTAGGCGATGATGTCGAGGCTGCTCGGGGTGCGTTCGCGGCGACGGCCGGCGAGCGCGGCGATGAGCGGGTCGGGCTGGTAGTTGAGCTGCGCGGCGACGGCGCGAACCTTCTCGCGCGTTTCGGGCGTGATCCGCTCGGAATTACGCAGCGCCATGCTGACCGTGGCGACGGATACGCCGGCGGCGGCTGCGATTTGCCTCATGGTGGAGCGGCCTGTCATGCGGCGAGGTAGGTGTTTAATCGGTTCAATGACGAATATTTTGTCATGCGCACTTTGCGCGGTCCTGTTGAGGATGGTGTTGGGGGCGCGGTTGTGCCCCGCTGCAGCGCCAAACCCAATTCCTTGCGCATGACCTTAGTCGTCGATCCCGAAAACGCGTTGTTGAACCGCGCCGAGTCCCTGCTCGTGCGACTGCGCACCGAGCAATATGTGCACGTCGCTCCGTTCGCGGTCACCCGCTGGGGCACCGCCGAGCCGGTGGTGTTCGCCGAACGCACAAACGGGAAAGAAGCCTCGCTGGCCATCGGCGATCGCTGGGCGAACGAGCTCTTCGATTGCGCGTGGATGCGCTTTACTGCGCAGTTTCCAGCGGGCGCTCCTGTCGATGCGCTCGTGGCTCGCATCGATGTGAATGGCGAGGTGTGTGTGGTCGACCTGAAGGGCGTGCCGGTGCGCGGCCTGACCTGCGTGAAGTCGGTCTTCGATTATCGCCTGGGCGCGCCCGGTAAAACGGTTTACCGCGTGCCGGCCGAGGCGGTGCGTGATGGACGCGTGGAGCTCTGGGCCGATGCGGCCTTCAACGATCTTTTTGGTTCGGTGCCCGACGGCGGTGTGCTGGCCCTGGCGGAGCTTTGCACCGTGCGCGAAGATGTGCGGCAGCTCTACTACGACGTGGAAACGCTGCTGGATTTCGCGCTGACGATGAAGACCGATGACTCGTTGCGGGAACGCGTGCTGACCGAAGTTTTGGAAGCGGCCGATGGCTTGGATTGCGCGAACGGCGGTGCAGTGGCGAAAGCCCGCGAGCGGTTGGCGGCGTGGTTTAAGTCCAAGGACAAGCCCACGTTGCAAGTGCACGCGATCGGGCACGGACACCTCGATCTCGCCTGGCTCTGGCCGATTCGCGAGAGCATCCGCAAAGGCACGCGCACGCTGGCGAGCGTCCTCTACAACTTGGAAAAATACCCCGAATACCACTTCGGCTGCAGCCAGCCGCAGTTGTTTGCGTGGGTGAAAGAACACCAACCGGAACTGTATCTAAAAATCAAAGACGCGGTGCGCACCGGTGGCATCGAGTTGCAGGGCACGTTCTGGGTGGAGCCGGATTGCAGCATGCCGTCGGGGGAGGCGTTTGTGCGTCAGGTGCTTCACGGCGCACGTTTTTTTAAAGAAGAATTTGGGATCGTGCCGACCTATTGCTGGCAGCCGGACGTATTCGGTTATCACGGACAGCTCCCTCAGATTCTAAAGAAGAGCGGGCACGACTATTTCATGACGCAAAAGCTGTCATGGAACATGGTGAACCGCTTTGAGCATCACTCGTTTCATTGGGAAGGAATCGATGGCACGAGCATCCTTACGCACATGCTGGCCGAGGAAACTTACAACAGCCCGGCGGCGGCGCGTTCGTTGCGCAAGATCGTGGACGACTATGCGGAGCGCGAAGTCTCCAACCATGCGCTGATGGTCTACGGTATCGGCGATGGCGGCGGCGGTCCCGATGCCGAGCATCTGGAACGACTGCGGCGCGCACCTGGCTTGCCCGGTTTGCCCGAGGTGAAATTTGGCACGGTCACGGAGTTTTTTGAGACGTGGAGCCGTGACGCGGCGGCTTTCCCGGTCTGGAAAGGCGAACTGTATCTCGAGCGCCATCAAGGCACGTTGACGACGCAGGCGCTGGTGAAGCGCAACAATCGCCGCGCCGAGATCGCGTTGCGCGAGTTGGAATGGGCGGCGTATCTCGCCAACACCCAAGCCGGCGTGGCTTATCCAACTGAGGCACTCGATCGTTGCTGGAAGGAAGTGCTGCTCTATCAGTTCCACGACATCCTGCCGGGTTCCTCGATCAAGCGCGTCTACGATGAGTGCAACGCGCGTTACGCAAAAATCCTCGCCGAACTCGAGGCGCTCACGGCGGAGCGTTACGCGAAACTCGTCGGACCAGCTGCGAAATTTGGCGACGCGGTGGCGTTCAATTCGCTTTCATGGGCGCGCCGCGAATGGGTGAAGCTCGGCGGCACATGGTTGCGTGCCGAGGTGCCGGCAATGGGCCATGCGGCGCTGCGGTCCGCGTCGTTCCATGCACCGGTGGCGATGGCGCGCCTGCTCGAAAACGCAGCCTTGCGGGTGATCTTCGCGGTCGATGGACGCATCGATTCGATCTGGGATAAACGCGCGAATCGCGAGGTGCTCGCAGCGGGCGGGGCGGGCAACGATTTCGTGTCGATTGCCGACACAGGTGACGCGTGGGATTTCGAGACCAACCAGGCGGAGAAAGATGTGTGGGGCTACCTGCGCCGCGGCGTCGAGCGCCCGCATCTGCTGGACCAATCCGTTCATGTGGATGGCCCCAGCGCGGAGTTGCGCCAAGTGTGGAGCGTGGGGAAATCTGAGATCCGCCAGACGATTCGATTGCTCGAAGGTTCAGGGCAAGTGGAGTTCATCACCGAGGTCGACTGGCGGGATGCGGCCAAGATGTTGCGCGTGCGGTTCCCCGTTGCGGTGCAGGCCGACGAGGCGCGCTTCGAGATTCCGTTTGGTCATCTCAAACGTAGCACCCGTGAGGATACATCGCATCAACGTGCGCAGATCGAAGTTGCCGCGTTGCAGTGGGTGGACCTCTCGCAGGCGGACCACGGCGTGGCACTCTACAACGACTGCAAGCACGGGTTCCGCGTGAAAGGTAACGTGATCGACATGGCGTTGATCCGCTGCGTGCCGCATCCGGGCTCGGCTTTAATCGGCAAGGACGACGTGGATGTCGGCGGCGATGGCAAAGTCTATGGCGATCTCGGGCGTCACGAATTTCGCTACGCGCTCCGGCCACACGACGGCGAAGTGGGCGCGGCGCAACTCACCGCCGAGGCGCGTTCGTTCAATACGCCATTGCGTGTAGTGACGGGCGCAGCGGGCGCGGCCGTGCCGCTGGAAATCGCATCCAAGGCGATCGAAGTGGCCGCGGTAAAACCTTCCGAAGATGGACGCGCCTGGATATGGCGTCTCGTTAACACGACGGGCGAGAGCGTTGAAACGACGTTC
>JBEVND010000393.1:0-6515 GCA_040508285.1 Rariglobus sp.
CGGCCGCAGACCGATCGCGCCCGGTGGGGCCAGACAACGTCCGTCAGGCTGCAACACCAGCCACAGATCTTCTTGCGGACCGGTGCCGGGCGCCGGCGTGACCAGGAACCGCTGGCGGCGGACGGTCTCGACCTCCACGATCTGCGTGACCGGCGTCTCCAACGGCTCCAGCAGGCGGCCGAGCAATTGATTAAACGCTTCGTTGCCCCGCCAGTAACGCAGGACGCTGAAACGTCCGCCGCCCAGCAGCCAGTGGACGCCCAGCGGCGGACTGTAGCGTTTATACTCACCAAGCAGATCGCCTGCGGGGGAGATGATCTCGGCGTTCAGCTGGCCCTGCCAGTAGACGATCAGAAACGACGGCATGCGCAGGATCTCGGGCAACGTCGTGTCGGCGGCGCGGTCACCATAGGCCGGCTCGATGTGCAGGATGGCCGTGGGCGCGAGCTTGCCGGTGGCCGGATCATATTTCTGCCAGTAGCGGATCGGCAGGTCCGCGAAAGTGCCCTCGCCCCTCGGCTCCTGATAGGTCTCGCTCCCGCGAAGGCCGGTATTGAGCGCCGCCTTGAACGCCGCGCCACGGTGCCGCAGCCGATCCTCCGCCGGCAGCACGTAAACACCGCGCCCCGGCACCAGCCGGACATCGTCCACGGAGAGCGGCAGCACCACCTTCCCGCCGGCATCGACCAGTTCGTAGACTTTCTGGTTATTGTAGGCGGCCCCGCCGCCGCCCTCGATGTAGTCGGAAACTCCATACATCAACGTCAGCGCGCGGCCGTCGACGGTGCCCGTGTTATGGACTTTCAACGGTCGCACCTCGCCCGATATGTGATGCCGTGCGGCTCGAACGGGGGCTGCGGGAGCGGTGAAAGTCGAGGAAGCCGCGCCGGTCCGGGTCACCGGCTCGCGTTTGGTCGCCGAGGTTTGCGTGGCGGTGTTGCAACCGCCGGCCACCAGCACCGCACCAATAACCACCATTCGCGCAACTCCGACAGCCATCAAAGCGTTCTTCATTTCCGCCACGATCTAGGGACCGAATCGCAAGTTGGCCACGAAAGAAGCGACAAATCTCCACGCACCTCGGTCTCCACGTCGAACGCGCCTGAGTTCCTCTTGATGAGGCAGTCCGCTCAACACGGACTGCCTTATTTCAACGACGGATTCTTTAATCCGAGAGCCGAGGCGGTCCCGTCCGCCGCCTCAGGCCCGGCGGCGGCGCAGGGAAACGACTGCAACCGAGGCCGGGCCCGCGAAGATCGCGAAGCTGCCCGGTTCCGGAATGGCCCCGCTCTCATTCGCAAAAAGTGCCTCGCCAACAAGGAACGTCCGGCGGCGTTTCGGCTCTAACGCCGCAAAATGAAACCAAAGCTCAGGCGGGAGGATTTTGAGATACGAAACTTGGGCAAAGCCACCCATGCGTCCCCGTTGGCGCCAAGCCGGGGGGACACCCAGGCGGACTTCGTCAGCGACGACCGGCACCGCGTGTTGTTCGACCACTCGTTCGACCGGGTCGCGGCGGCCATGAAGGGCGGCAAGGAGCCCAAGACCATCGAGCGTTCGGGTCCGCGTCGGAAGGTTTTCTTTGATCCCAAAAAAAGCCGCGCCGCGATCGTGGGTTGCGGCGGATTATGCCCGGGCATCAACGACGTGGTGCGGGGCCTGGTCATGACGTTGAATTTTTCCTACGGGGTTAAAACCGTATTCGGCATTCCCTACGGCTTCGAGGGTTTCATCGACACCTACGGGCACCGCATCCTCGAACTCACGCCCGATCTCGTGAGCGACATCCACACGCAAGGAGGCTCCATCCTCGGCACCTCGCGCGGACCGCAACCGATGGGTCAGATCGTGGACAAGTTGCTCGTGCTCGGGGTGAACATGCTTTTCGTGATCGGTGGCGACGGCACGCTGCGGGGCGCCTCCGAGATCGTGAAGGAGATCACCAAACGAAAGCTCCAGATCGCCGTCGTGTGCGTCCCCAAGACCATCGACAACGACCTCGAATACATGGACAAGACCTTCGGCTTCGAGACCGCGTCCGCCGAGGCCGTCCGCGTGATCCGTGGAGCGCACAACGAAGCCGCCGGCGCGCCTCGCGGCGTCGGGTTGGTGAAGGTCATGGGACGCGATTCCGGTTTCATCGCGGCGTTCGCCTCGTTGGCGGACAACTGCGCCAACTTCGTCCTCATCCCGGAATCGCCCTTCCGCCTCGAAGGGCCCGGGGGCTTGTTCGAGCACGTGGAGAAACGCCTCGCCGAACGGGGGCACGCGGTGGTGGTCGTGGCAGAGGGCGCCGGGCAAGACCTCATGAAGACCGGCAAGTCCGGGAAGGACGCCTCCGGAAACGACCAGCTCGAAGACATCGGCCCCTTTCTGAAGGAGCGCATCCAGAGACATTTCAAGCGCCGCAAACTCGAAGCCTCGGTGAAGTATATTGATCCGAGTTATGTGATCCGAAGCGTGCCGGCCGGGGCGCAGGATTCGGTCTATTGCCTGCGGCTCGCCCAACACGCCGTCCACGCCGCCATGGCCGGCAAGACCGACATGGTCGTCGCCCGCTGGCACGGGCACCACGTGAATCTGCCCATCCAGGTCGTGACCGTGCGCCGGCGCAAAGTGGACCTGCAGGGCGACCTGTGGATGTCGGTGCTCGAAGCCACCGGCCAGCCCGCGCGGTTCGGCCCCTGAGGGTGGATGCGCGATCCGGGCGCCGCCAGGCCACCCGCCACCTTTGCCGCGGCAACCACCGCGTGTGAGTCATGGGAATCTGAGGGGTCAGAGCGTCAGATGTTACTTTTGCCAATTTCCTTCCCATCTCCGAATTAGCACCGATTAGTGTCCGTTAGCGGTTACACCTCCCTCCTCCAACTTCGTTCCCCTCCTTCCCGTGCTTGTCTGGATCACTCCCCGCGCGCGTCGCGCCGCCACCTCTGCCGCCCCTGCCGTTTATCTGCGCGGCGATTTCCGCCTGCCGGCGCTCGCGGCGGTCGACCAAGCCACGTTACGCTTCACCGCGCTGGGCGTGGTCGAGCCGTGGATCAATGGCCAGCGCGTCGGTGCTGATTATTTTACGCCCGGCTGGAGCGACGCGCGCAAACGCGCGTATTCAGTTGATCACGACGTCACCGCCCAGCTGCGCGCGGGTGATAACCGCTGGGGCTTCATCCTCGCCGATGGCTGGTGCGGTGCGCCGTTCGGCCCCAAGGGCCACGAATGCACCTTCGCCGCCCGCACGATGCTCGCCGCCGAGCTGGTGGTGCGTTTCACCGACGGCTCCGAGCAGCGTTTCGCCACCGGGTCTGACTGGCGCGCGCGCCCCTCGCCCACTCTCGCGCAATCCCTTTACCACGGCGAATCCCATGACGCGCGCCTTGCCCGGCCCGACTGGTGCGACGCCGCCGCGCCCAACCGCGGCTGGAGTGCCGTGGACGTGGCGCCCGCACCCGCGATCGAGATCACGCCGCGCAAATGTCCGCCGGTGCGCGTCACCGCCCGCCTCGCCCCCAAGCGCGTGTGGCGCGATCCCCGCGGACGCTGGCTGGCCGACTTCGGCCAAAACATCTCGGGCGTAGTTGAAATCACGATACGCGGCCGCGCCGGCCAGCGCGTGGTGCTGCGCTTCGGCGAGATGCTCCAGGCCGATGGCACGCTCTACACGGAAAACCTCCGCAGCGCCCGCGCCACTGACACCTACATCTGCGCCGGTCGCGGCTCGGACTCCGCCTCGGACGACGGCTCGGAAACCTGGCATCCGCACTTCACGTTTCACGGTTTTCGCTACGCCGAGATCAGCGGACTCACCGACACCCCGAAGCCCGCCGACCTGCGTGCCCTCGTGCTCCACAACGACCTCGCGCGCACCGGCACGTTTACCACCTCGAACGCCCTCGTGAACCGCCTGCAGCGCTGCATCGTCTGGGGACAACGCGGCAACTTCCTGGAAGCGCCCACGGATTGCCCCCAGCGCGACGAACGCCTCGGCTGGTCGGGCGACGCTCAGGTCTTCGTCGGCACCGCGTTGTTCAACTACGATTGCGAAGGGTTTTACCGGCAATGGATGGACGCCATGCGCGACGGCCAACGGGCCGACGGCGCGTTCCCCGACGTCGCCCCCGACGTGCTCAGCTGGCATGGTAACGCCGGCTGGGGCGACGCCGGCGTGATCGTGCCCCACGCCGTCTGGCGCAACCGCGGCTCGACGACGATCATCGAGGAAAACTACGCCGCGATGACGCGTTTCTTCGCGTTCCTCGAGGCGCGCGCCGACCGGTTCATCCAACCCGAAACCGTTTACGGCGACTGGCTCTCCGTGGACGCGGCGAAACCGCAATGGGGCCCCACGCCGAAGGACATGATCGGCACCGCCTACTTCGCCCACGACGCACGGCTGCTCTCCGAAATGGCCGCCGCCATCGGTCGCCACGCCGACGCACGTCGCTACGCCAAGCTGTTCAACGCGATCAAACGCGCGTTTCAAAAACGCTTCGTCACGGCCGAGGCGCTCGTGCTCGGCGACACGCAGACGAGCTACGCGCTGGCCCTCGCCTTCGACCTGCTGCCGGCCTCCGCGCGCGCCGCCGCCGGGGCGCGTCTGGTTGCGAAAATCGAGGCGCGCGACTGGCACCTCTCGACCGGATTTCTCGGCACGCCGTTGCTCAACCCCGCGCTCTCCAGCGTCGGCCGCGACGACGTGGCGTATCGGCTCCTGCTCCAGAAAACCTATCCCGGTTGGCTCTACCCGATCATGAACGGCGCCACCACGATGTGGGAGCGTTGGAACAGCTGGACGCGCGACGGCGGCTTCGGTCCGGTCGAGATGAATTCGTTTAACCACTACGCCTACGGCGCGGTCGGCGAATGGCTTTATCAACACGTCGCCGGCCTCTCCCAAGCGCCCGAATCCACCGGCTGGTCTCGCGTGCGCATCGCGCCGAAGCCCGGCGGCGGCCTCACCCACTCCGCCGCGTCGTATGTCGCCCCCCAAGGTGTCATCCGCACCGCCTGGCGCCTCACCGGACGCACGCTTACCGTGACCGCGACCTTGCCCGCCGGCGTCAGCGGCACCCTGCACCTCCCCGGCCGCGACCAGCCTGTCTCCATCGCCGCCGGCGAACATCGGTTCACCGTGCGTCCTTACCCCGCGCCCGCGCGCTGATTTCCAATCCATCCGCAGCGTGTCGAGGCGAGCCGAAGGACCCCGTCGACGGGCCGATCCCAAGGGCTCAAATCACCCGGCGACCGTCACTGGTTCTCCGGGCCCGATGGCATCAAGCCTTCGACGGTCAGCGGTTATCCGTAAGCCGCGGTCCCGTCTCAGCTCTCCGGATTGAACAGGAACACGCGCAATTCCTGCGATGTGCGGCAAGCCGCCGCGAGCTTCCGGGCCCAGTCGACCGCTGAGTCGCGGGTCGCAAGTTCCAACACCGCAAACCCACCCGTCAACCGGCTGCCGGGGTAAATCGTCGTCGAGACCGAACCGTCGCCGGAAACCAGCACCGGCGCGACGCTCTCATCGATCCCACCGCCAAACACCCACACGCCCGCCGCCTTCGCCTCCGCCACCACCGCGTGAGAGTCGGTGGAAGCCTGCTGAAGCTCCCCGGGCGTCAGCTGCATGGCTTCCGCCGGAAACGAAATGAGATATTTGGCCATGGCTTGAGCGTCGCCATGGCCGCAAACGTCGGCAAGAGAATGTCCGGCGGGAAATGCGGGATTTTGATCACCTTCAACGAGGCATTGTTGATCTTCAAAACGGCGATTTAAGGTTACAGCGGAAGGCCATTTGCGACGACCCGCGGCCCGTTCAAGCGCGAGACCCCGGCGGTGAACCAGGAACGAAGGTCGCCCGGCCGGCGCTCCGTTATCGATCCCGCCGTGCCATCGCGGCCGGACTCACTGGCTACCTCACACCGCAAGGTCCTCGGAGTCATCGTCCTCCTCCTCAAAGCGGTCCTCCAGTCCTTCCAGATAACGCACGAGCGCTGCCAGCGCGCGTTCGTCCTCGCGATCGTGGGCGCCGGTCTTCGCGGCGACCGAGATCAGCGCCTCCAACGCCGCGCGCGTCACGGACACCCGAAGTTTGCCGGCCTTCACCGGCGCCCGATGCAAAGCATAGCCGAGGTCCCGTGGAATTTCGGCCGCTTTGATAAACAGATCTCGTTGCGCGGTCGTGAGCCGCACGGGGACGCGCCCGTTCGGCGCGATACGCGGACGTTGGCGAGAGTAAGGCATGGGACGACACCGTCGCGCGATCACCGCCAATTTCAACCGCCCGCGTAATTTCTCACTCCGCGACCCGCTGAAAGGTGCCGCCGTATGCATCGGCCCGTCACCGTCACCGACAAGAGGGATCTCGGAAAGGAGAACCGCCTCGCGTGATCAAATGGTCTTCACATGACACCGCCCCTCGTTAACACCTACCGGACGTTGGCGCTGGAACCATAGTAAGCCCCCTTCTACGAGCCAACGATGACTATCTTGTCCCAAAATCTGACCTATGATCCGGCAATTACTCT
>JBEVND010000419.1:0-3791 GCA_040508285.1 Rariglobus sp.
TCATCAATGCGTCCAACAGCACCGAGCTCCTCTCGGTAACTGGCATCTCGACCCGCGCCGCCAACATCACTCCCGGATCGATCTTCCTTGCCGCCGGCCTCAATCCGAACCGCATCTCGCCAGATCCGCACGCCGAACTCGACAACATCAACTTCGCCTCCACCTCCGCGATTCCCGAGCCCGGCACCTATGCGCTCCTCGTCGGCGCCAGTGCACTCATGATGGTCAGCCTGCGTCGTCGCCGTCGTTGACCGCAACGCCCCGCTGCGAAACGTTAAAGTCATCTTCGGGCGCACTTCGCCCGGCCCTCTCAGACTCGCCCCTCATGGACGTCACCCCGGTCACCCAGTTCTCCGATTTCGAATACCTCACCTACCCGCACTCCAACGGCTGGGTGGACAACGGCGCCGCCATCATCCTCGCCCGTCGCGGCCCGACGACGACCGCCTTCGTGCGTCACGACGTGGAGTCCGGCCAAGCCACCGTTCTCGCCGAAGTTTCCCACGCGAAAAACGACGCGCGCTGCGTTTACTTCGACGTCGCCGGCGACGTGCTGGCCTGCCTGAGCGAACTCACGCTCTATACACTCGACCTGCGCAACGCCTCCGCGAAACCGCACGCCGTCTTCACGTTCCCCGCCGACACCAAATACTGCGAACTCTGCAGCCTTCATCCCGCCGGCACCCACGTCCTTGTGCACGCCCACATTGAAGGCCGACACCGCTGTTGGGAATTTTCGCTGCACGACGGCACCCACAAAGAGCTCTGGAGCTCCGACTGGTATGCCAATCATTTCCACTACGTGCCGCATAATCCGGCGCTGATCGGTTTCAGTCACGAAGGCCCCGCCCACGAGATCGCCGACCGCGCCTGGGTCTTCACCGCCGGCGCACCGGAGACTGCCCGCTGCGTGTTCGATCTGAGTCACCTCCCCGTCGAAAAACGCCTCAACATCGGCCACGAACTCTGGGCGCATCACGCCGATACCGGTCTCGCCGTCGCCTACGTGGGCAGCAAAGGCCGCCCGCGCGGACTCTACGAAATCTATGCCGACGGACGCCCCGCGCGCCTCGTCAGCGAAGGCGACCGCGACTGGCACTCCAACATTTCGCGCGACGGCAAGCTGGCGGTCACCGACACCAGCGCCCCGATAAGCCGGCCCGACATCGAGTTCAGTCCCGCCGACGCCGGCAGCGACATTGTGCTCATCGACATGGCCACCGGGGCCCGCCGCGTCATCGCCCACACGCTCTCCACCCCGCATCACCCGGCGCACCCGCACCCGGTGTTTTCGCCCGACGGCAAGTGGGTTTATTTTAATCAAAGCGAACCCGGCAACCAACGCTACCGCGTGTGTCGCGTGGAGATCGCATGAGCCAGGGGCGTGGCTCGTCCACGCCCGCTCCGTCATCAGGGATCGCCCCTGTCGGCTCAGGACGCAGGCCGGCGGTTCGCCGTCGGCCCGTCGATCCAGGTTCCTTCGACCAACGTGACCTTGGGTGAGACCGGCATGCCGATCTCGCTGCGGAAAAGCTGTCCGGCCAGCATGTCCATCGCTGCCATGCCGATGCTGGTGTTGTCCTGCTGCATGCCGGCGATTTTCCCGGCGCGGTCACCCAGATCGAGCGTCGCGTAGCCGACCTGTCCGGGCACGCTGATTTTGTTGTTTCTCAACCAATCGAGCGGCTGGTCGCGCCACACACCGATGATCGCGTCGGGACGCGCCTTCTTCATCCACTTCAAAAACGGGCCGTCATCCTCGAAGTCCTGAAACATCATCGGCGCGAGACGCGCGCCGCCAAACCGCCATTGCGCGCCGAGAAATCCGGTGACCCACAAGTGTCGCACACGTGCGCTGTCATTTTCGTGCATCACCAACCCGATGCGTTTGTGCCCGAGTTTTTCCAACTGCTGGTAGCACGCCTCCATCAGACTCACGTTGTCATGCACGGTGCGGTGCAGCGGAACCTGCCGGAACGAATAACCAATCGTCACCACCGCGCGATGCGCCCAGTCCAGCTCGAGCGTGTGATGATCCACCGCCAGCGGCGCGAGGATCGCTCCGCGCACGCCGCGCGCACCGAGAATGCGGTCCAGTTGCCGTGAACGAAGTCCCCGGTCCCCGAGCCACATCGGCTGTAGCATGAACCCGAGCTCCTCAGCTCGTCGTCGCGCCCCTTCGAATTGTTGGAGATGCGACGGATGCCGCCGCCAGTCATCCTCGCCGGAATGTGAAGTGAGATACGCGACCACTTCACCCGAAGGCGCGATACGGCGCCCACGACGCACCTGCACCATGAGGGCATTCACCAGCGCGTTGGCGTGATATCCCGTTTTTTGCGCGAGGTCCTGCACGCGACGACGCGTGGCTTCCGCCACCGAAGGATGGTTGCGCAACGCCAGCGATACCGTCGTGTGGCTGATGCCCAGACGCGCGGCGAGATCCCGAATATTGGGAGGAGGAGACGATGCCATCTTACGTGTCAGACTGAGCGGGGGTTGAGATCAATCAGCGAAAAAAGAAACTGGTTTTATCTACCCAACCCCAGTCCGGATTTCGGAAAGCCAACCGATCAGATTGCACCGCCCACTGTAAGACAAAAAAAGAAAATCCCTCGCGAATCCCCTTTCGGAAACCATTCGCGATAACCCGGATTTTTATTTGCCGCAGATCCGGAATACTCAGCCACCATCCCTACCCCGCCCGTCATGCCCCGCACCGTTCACCTCCCGCTTTCTCTGTCACCGACAGACCGCACCGCCGCCTGGAAATCCGTCCGCGGTTTCACGCTGGTGGAGCTTCTCGCTGTCATCGCGATCATCGGAATTCTCGCGGCCATCATCATCCCCATCACCGGCAGTGTCCGTGAAAAAGCCCGCTCCTCCCAATGCCTAAGCAACCTCCGCCAGATCGGGATCGGCATGAATCTCTACGCGCAATCCAACAAAGGTAAGTTGCCCGCACCGCTCGCCGCGCCCTCCAACTGGTATAACGACTCATGGATGACCGCCGTTCAGCCCTACCTGGAAAACCGCCGCCCCGACATCGCCGACGGCGTCGGAAAACGCGCCGCGATCTGGGACAGTGTTTTCCGCTGCCCCAGCAAACCCAACTGGGCGCTCGAGGGTTCCGGCGTCACCGACATACAGCGAGTGTCCTACAGCATGGCCACCTACAACGAAGACCGCGGGATCGCCCGCCGCCTGAACGAATTCGCCAAACCCGCGACCACCGCACTCATCGTCGATTCCAACACCGGCACCGTTTTCATGCCGAACACCTCCTACATGTATCGCGACTTCCCCGCCCTTTGGCACAAGGACCGCGACCAGGTGCTTTTCGTCGACGGACACGTCGAGGCCGTCGCCAAAAATGGCCTCAGCTACTACCTGGTCAAATCGACCAACATCGAAGCCCGTCCGTGGTAAACGCGCCTCGCCAACCCTCCGAAGAGAGCGCCCGCCCGTGATCACCGACGAACATCGGCGAAACCATCTGGACCGCCTGGTCGAGGCCTGGGACCGCATCTTTGATCCCGAGATCGTCGGACTGCGCCACGCAGGTCGAAAATCCCCACGCGGGATCGCTCCGCCTTGCGAGGAATCGCTCCACTATGCACTCGCCCTGCTGGAGATGGCTGAACGCTCCCGTCAAGGCCGCGCCGAAGCCATTATCCACCGCCTCGTCGATGGCCCCGCGCCCGCCGGCTTCGGCGCCCTCACGCTCTCGCTGATATGGCACCGCCACCGCCGCCGCCTCCCGTCTGCCTTGATTGAAAAGATCACCGCCT
>JBEVND010000452.1:0-5600 GCA_040508285.1 Rariglobus sp.
GCTGGATGCCGCTGCGCGCCACGCTGGAGCGCGTGGTTGAGTCTCTCGACAGGTGGCTGCCACCGAGCATGGCGAGCGAAGGTGCGGTGTCGTGGCCGGGCGGCCGTCTGGAAATCGATCAAGCCACGTGGACCAAAGGGCACTTGAAAGCCGACTCGGTGCGTCGGCGAGAGATCGATGCGTTCGTAGATGTGACCCACGATGCGGGGAACAAAACCTGGCGAGTCGAAGCCAGGGAGCGCGACGGGCAGTGGACCGCCACAGTCATCAGCGACGCGGCGAAGCTTTCGGGGCGAGGCGAACTTGTCGGGCAAACGTGGACGGCGACCGCTACGTTCGCCTCGACGGGCTGGTTGCCCATGGACGCCGACGTGAAAGCCGATGCGTGGAGTGTGCCGGGAGGTCGATTGGGGCTGGCGGAGTTTTACGCGACCGTCGCGGGCGATGCGCACGTCGTTTGGTCAAATCAGAAACTGGCGGTTAACGTGGAAGTCGCGGGCGCGCCCATCGAGGGTTCCGAAGCTCCGCCGCTCACGATGTCCGTCCACGGCACGGGCGGTCTCGACGGGCTGATTCTCGACGAGGTTCAGATCAACATTCCCGGCGTGCAGGGACGATTGAGCGAACCGGTTTCAATCGGCGCAGACGGGCAGTTGCGCTCGGAAAAATCACGCTTCGAAATCAATGCCGACCTCGCGAAATTGCCGTGGTTGAAAAACGCGCGTGGCGGTGTCTCCGGTGCGATCACGGTGAGCCCCCGCGGCGACGGCCTGCCGTTGGTGGAGGCAACGTTGAGCTCCAAAGATGCTGCGATGGACGACTGGGCGGTGACCGATGCGCAAGTGGCCGTGCGTGCCGACTGGCCGGAGATCCGGATCACACGTGCGGATGTCGAGCTGGCAGGCGGGGATCGCGTGTCGTTGGCCGGAATGTGGAACGCGAAGACGCGCACGCTTTCGGGCGGACAAGTGGCCGCACAGGTCAGTCACGCAACGGCGGCGCGTTGGTTACCCGAAGGCGCGGACTTTGAGTCGGTGAACATTAACGCCACCGCCGCCGGAAACTGGCCGGATGTAGTTCACGCCGGCAAGCTGCAGGCCAAGGCCGTGCAGGTGGCGCCGCTACGACCGATTTCCTTCACGGCAGATTGGCGGGGAACGGGCGCCGTGATCGAAGAAGCAACCGTCAACGCGGATGCGGGCGCGACACGGGTGCACCTCAAAGGCCGGGCCGATGCGGCGAGCGTGCGCGTGGAGGAATTGACGGTGTCGCAAGCCGATCAAGAGCGCCTCCGACTGGTTGCACCGGTCAACGCACGTTGGGCACCGACATGGACGATTGATCCCTTTGAGTTGAGCGGAGCGAGGGGCAAAATCGCCGCGCACGTGGAGTGGGCTGCGCAGGGACGCGTGTCGCTCAAGGTTCAGAATTTCGCCTCTGCCTGGCTGGCCGACGTGGTGGAGTTGCGTGGGCCTGCGTGGACGCTCGCGGAGCTGGATTTCGTGGGAAACTGGGATCAGGGGCCGCTCACGTTTAGAACCACAGCCAACGCGTCGATCGACCTCGCACCCGAGCGTCGGGCCTCAGTGGTGGTGGTCGTGCACGGCGATGGCTCGGGTGTTCAAATCGATACCCTGCGTGCGTCGATGGATCAGAATCCGGTGCTGCAAGCCACGGGGCGTCTGCCGGTCGCGATCTGGCCTGTTAATAAACCGTATCTTCGCGTGGACGATGACGGCGCCTTGGCGCTGGCCGTCGACACCGAACCGCATGCGCTGTTTTGGGATCAGATCACTGAGGTAACGGGCTTGGTGCTGACGAAACCTGAAGTGGATCTCCGCGTGTCCGGCACGTTGAAAAAGCCGTTGGGCGAGGGGAGTGTTTCCGTTGCCAAGATCGGGCCGGGCCAGGCGAAGTGGGCCCGCCAACTTCCCGAGATCGACGAGCTCCGCGCGAAGATGACGGGTGATCGCAGCGGCTTGGTGCTGGAGTCGCTGACTGCAAAGGTGTCCGGACAAGATGTGCGTGCCAGTGGCCGCCTGCCCGTGAAAGAATGGGCAACCTTGATTTCTGATCCTCTGTCGCTGGCGGGCGTGGACGGGGAGGCGCGTATCGAAATTCCGGATGCAGACGTCGCGGCGCTGGCCCGTTATGCGCCGGCCTATCTGGCGCCAGTGGGGAAACTTCAGGTCGATGTGGCGCTGGAGCGCGGCGGCCAGTTCAAAGGAGTGTTGCGGCTCACGGATGCGGCGACGCGTCCGCTAGGGCCGTTGGGTATTCTACAAGGCATCGGAGCCGAGATCCGCCTGGACGGTCGTAAGATCGAGTTCAAAGAAGTGCGCGCGACCACCGGCGGACAACCGGTGACGCTCACCGGCACGGTCGAGGCACTCGAGGGAAAGGAACCTCGTCTAAATCTTAAGTTGAAGGGAGAAAAACTACCCTTCGTTCGACAATCCGGTTTGCTCGTGCGCGGTGACATCGATCTGAGCATCGTGACTGACGACGCGGGCGTGACTCGGATCACGGGGCGCACTCAGCTGCGCGACAGTTTGTTTTTGATGGATGTGCGGGCGTTGATTCCCAGCGGCGGCGGCAGTCGCGGCGCGCCGGGCCGGCGTCCGCCTTACTTCTCTGTCGCGATCGCGCCCTTTAACGCCTGGGTGCTCGATGTGGATGTGCGCGGCGACCGATTCCTCCGCCTCCGCACGCCGGTTTTTACGGGTTTGGTTTCGGCGAATTTTAAGCTGAGTGGAACGCTGGGTGATCCGCGTTCCATCGGAGAAGCGGTGATCAACCAGGGGCAGGTCTTACTGCCGTTCGCCAACTTCACCGTGCGGCAAGGCGGCGTGCGTCTATCGGAAGCCGAACCATTTGAGCCCAAGATTTCTCTGATCGGAACGGGACGGCGTTACGGTTATGATTTGCGCATGGAGGTTAGTGGCACCGCCGAGCGGCCTCGTCTCGTGTTTACGTCCACGCCGACGCTCGAGTCAGAGCAGGTGCTGTTGATGGTCATGGCGGGCGAAGCGCCGCAAAACGAAGTGACGTATTCGGGAAGCGAACGCGCGGCGCGACTTGGCGCTTATCTCGGCCAGACGCTGCTCAGTCAGCTGGGCTCCGATCCTGCGGCGGCAGATCGTTTTTCCATCACGATCGGTGAACGTATTTCACGTCAAGGTCGCGAAACTTACGGCGTGGAATACACGCTCGATCCCCGCTGGTCGTTGGTGGGTGAATACGACGAATTTGACGAATACAATCTCGGCGTGAAATGGCGCGTGCTGACCGAAAAGAAAAAAGAGGAGGCCGCGAATGAAGCCAAATAAGCACTCGATTCGCATGCTGCTGGGCAGGGTGACCTTGGCGGCGTTGTTGGCGGGGGCGCCCTTGATGGCCGCTGAACCAAAAGCGCCCGAGCCCGCCGCGCTTTCGGTGTCGGGTTTGGGGTGGTGGAGTAATCGTGAGCAGCGACTGGCGCTGGAACGCATTCTCGGTGATGAGCGCGGGGCCGTCATGGGAGCGAATTCGGTTGAAGATGCCGTCTTCATGATCGTCTCCGCGCAGGCCGACAGCGGCTATCTGAATCCCAAGGTGACGGTGCGGTTGACCCTCGAGGAGGGGGGGGTGGAGACCCACGGCTTTGATGCGGACTTGGAGACGCTTCTGCCTCGCACACTCAAGGTGAAGTCTGCGCATTTCGAGATCGAGAAGGGCGTGCGGTCGGTCGTCGATAAGGTGGTGTTTACGGGTTTGACGGCGATGAAGGAAGAGACGGCGCGCGGCTATTTTCGTCCGGGCGAAGTGCCGCTGGTCGGAGCGGAGGCGCGGGCCTATTCGCCGTCGAAGTTACGCCGGTCGGCCGCGAATCTTCAGGCTGCGTTGCATGAAAAAGGTTATGCCGAGTCGCTGGTAAAGGCGACCGTGACCCATGCCGATCGCGAGACCGGTCGGGTCGAAGTGGCGGTGGACGTGCAGGAAGGCGCGAAGTGGGTGGTGCGTGCGATCGAGGTCACCGGCGCCGAGGGTGCGGACGTCGATCTGGCGGAGCAGTTGAAGGAGAACAACCAGCCGTGGTCGCATGGCTGGCAACAGGATCTCACGGAGGGCGTGCGGCAGGCGTTTTATCGGAAGGGTTATGCGGATGTGCGCGTCAGCATTGACGGACGCCCCGCCGCGCCGGCGGGAGGCGAACGCACGGTCACCGCGTCCATCGCCATCATCCCCGGCGGAAAAGTGAAAGTCGGTGAGGTGCGCTTCGACGGAAATGTGCACACCAAGGAATCGATTCTTAAACGTCGCGTGAACGCCGACGAAGGCGATCCGCTGAACCCGCTGCGGCTCGAGCGCGCACGTTATCGTCTGGCGCGTCTCGGCGCGTTCGAGACGGTGGACCTGCGTTACGAACCCGCCACCGGAGACGTGCGCGACCCGGTGTTTACCGTCCGCGAACTACCGCGTTGGGATGCCAGTCTCTTGGCCGGTTACGGGAGTTACGAACAGCTGCGCGGCGGTGTAGAACTCCAGCAGACAAATCTGCTCGGGCGCGCGCACTCGAGCCGGTTGCAACTCATCCAGTCGATGAAGAGCACGCGCGGTGATTACATTTATTCGGTTCCCGAGTTGTTCGGTGAATCCATTGATGGATCGGTGCGGCTCTTCGGCCTGCGCCGCGAGGAAGAGGCTTTTCTACGCGAAGAATACGGCGGCACGGCGGCGATCAAGCGGCGCGTTCCCTGGATTAAGGCTGAGGGCACCGTGGGCTATACCTATCAGTCGCTCCGTAATATGGACAACGAGCTCACCACCAGTTCGGTGGACGAGGGCAACGTGAGGGTGGCGAGTATCGACTTGGGATTGACCAAGGATCGTCGCGACAACCCGCTGCGTCCGCGGCGTGGTTATCGTTGGTTTGCGCAGGCGGAGTTGGCGAGCGAGCGCCTGGGCGGCGAAGTCGATTATCAGGCCTTTGAGATGGGCGTAGCCTACCACACCTCGTGGGATCGTAGTCGCTGGATCCACATCGGACTCACCCATGGCGTGATCACTCAACTCGGCGCACCCGACGGCCAATTGATTCCCGTTAACCGCCGGTTCTATCCGGGTGGTGACAGCAGTATCCGCGGTTATCAGAAAGACGAAGCCGCTCCCCGAGGAGCCGATGGACGCTTCGTCGGCGCGGAGACGTATGTGCTGCTCAATGTCGAGATCGAGCAGGCGATCACCAAAACATGGTCTGTAGTGGTTTTTGGTGACGCGCTCGGCCAGGCAGCGGAGTTGAGCGAATACCCGTTCGACGAACGCCTCTATTCGGTGGGCTTGGGCCTGCGTTATCAAACGGTGATTGGTCCTGTGCGCCTTGAATACGGACGCAACGTCAACCCGCGTCCGAAAGATCCGAGCGGCACCCTGCACCTGTCGGTGGGCTTTCCTTTCTGAGGATGAGGGAAGACTATCTTGAAGCGCAAAGACGCGAAGGAGCAAAGAGGTCGATCCCAAGGTTTCGGACTGGGACCGGGATAAGGCGGAGGTCGAGGGGATCGATATCCAAAAGGGTGAAATCCTGCATTTATCCTGTCTCAAATCTGGCTTTTAGAATC
>JBEVND010000454.1:0-5453 GCA_040508285.1 Rariglobus sp.
CTTCGTTTCAACGGACGCTGGCTTATGTGGAGGAGATTCTCCGTCCCGATTCCGTGGCGCACCAACGCCTGCTGGCGGTAAAAACCGGCGAGACGGCCAACGTCGACCTCGGCGACGGCGTGTTCGCGATGGAGCAGGCCTACAACACCAAGCCGCCAGCCGACGGCCGCTGGGAAGCTCACCGCGTCTACATCGACGTGCAAGTGGTGGTGAGCGGCGAAGAGTTGATGGGCGTCGTGGACGTCTCGCGCTTGAACGTCGCGGAGGATCTCACGCCCGCGAAGGACGTGATGTTTTTCGATGCGTATGAGGCCGGCTCCACGTTGCGCGTGCGGGCCGGAGAGATCGCGGTGTTTTACCCAGTCGATGCGCACAAACCCTCCGTGTCGGCGGGCGCAGCGAGCGTGCTGGTGCGCAAGACGGTCGTGAAGATCCCGGTTTCTTCCGTCGCGTGAACTACCGTCACCATTATCACGCGGGCAATTTTGCCGATGTCATGAAGCATGCGGTGCTCGTGCGCATCGTGCGGGCGATGCAGCGCAAGGAGCGTGGCTTTCTTTACGTCGACACGCACGCCGGCCGTGGGCGCTACGATCTGGCGGCGGCGGCGCGCGGCGACACGCTGGAGCGCAAGCCCGAGTGGCCGGAAGGCGTGGGTCGTTTGTGGAATCGCATGCGGATGCCCGAGGTGCTCGCCGACTACGTGGCGCAGGTAAAAGCCTTCGATCAAAAGCTGGGCAACCTGGAGGCTTCGCCGCGTTTTTATCCGGGCTCGCCGCGGCTGGTGCGGGCGCTGGCGCGGCCGCAAGACCGGTTGTCGCTCTTCGAAAAACAACATGACGAAGCCGGTGCGTTGCGCGCGGAGTTTGCGCGATCGAGCAGCGTGGGCATTCAGTCGGCGGATGGTTATGCCGGGCTGCGCGGTCAGTTGCCTGCGCCGGAAAAACGTGCGCTCGTCCTGATCGATCCGCCCTTCGAGGCGAAAGACGAGTTTGCCCAAGTCACCAAAGCCGTGGCCGATGCGCTGCGCCGTGCGCCCGCGACGACGATTGTGGTCTGGTATCCGCTTACGGAACGCGCGCGGGTCGATGCGTTTTTCGACGACCTGATGGTGCTGAAACTTCCGCCGACCTTTTTCTTTGAGCTTACGGTGGTCGGACCGGCGCATCCGATGAAGATGAAGGGCAGCGGGCTGTTGGTGATCAATCCGCCGTATGAGATTGATCGCGAACTTTCACCGATCTGCACGTGGCTGGCCGAGATGCTGGCGCAGGATCAAGGCGGACGGGCTGAACTGCGGTGGCTGGTTAAAGAGTCGTGAGTGAACTTGCGGGGAAGGGCGGGTTTGGTCAGTTTTCTGTTGAATGAAATCCCCTCTACCCTCGCTTCTGTTGGTTTCGTCGATCGTTTTCGCCCCGTTTGCAGCGGTGGCCCAGACTGCTCCGACCGCGTCGGTTGCGAAAGAACCGGCACTGACCCCGGCCCAGATCAACCAAGGTTTTAAGTCCGGCCTCACGACCATCGTGAATCAAGCGCTGACGCCGACGGCGATCAAAGTGCCTGCGCCCAAGCTGTTCGCTGAAGCCGAGGCACCCTTGGTTAAGGCCAACAAAGCCGCGATCTACCAGCGCTTCAACGCGGCCCTGACCGAGACGGTCAACAAGACAACTCCGCGCGCGGCCGAGCTGATCAAAAATGCGGTCAAAGACCTGAAGATCGAAGATGCGACTCCGCTGCTTTCCGGTTCATCGGACGCGGGCACGCAGTTTCTGCGCAAAGCCGTGCAGGCCTCTGTGCGCGAAGCGCTGTTGCCGATCATCAAGCAGGCTGCGACTGGCGCCGGGCTGGCGGTGAAGGCACGCGAGGTTTTCTCCACGCTCGATGCTGCGGGCGTCAAAGGCGGAGCGAAGGCGATCTCCGATTTGGAAGAGCACGTCTACAAGCAGGTCATCGACCAGAGCTTCAAGCAGATCGCCCAGCGTGAGGCTGCCGTGCGCGCGCAACCTGATTTGCTCACGGGCAATGCGCTTGGACAAAAGGTCTTCGCGCTCGCGAAGAAATAAAAAACGCGCCGTGGAAAACGGCGCGTTCTTTAAGGTGAGGCAAAAACTTCGCGGGTGACCGCGAAGTTTTTTGCGGACGGCTTTCGTGGGCGACAGTAGCGAATTGGTCTAACCCGCGGGGTCGTTCGAGAAGCCCGAGATAATTATTTCGCCGTGCGGGTCTCGGTCACGCGGTGCGGCGTGAAGGACGGAATCGCGACCGAAGCATTCACGTTCGCGGGAAGATCTGGCGCGCGAAAAACCGGTTTTCCCCAAAGCACATCGAAGTGCGCAGAGGAGTCGAAGGACACGGCGGGCTTAGGTGGGAGGGTATGGGTTTGCGAGATCATGGGGTAAAACGGGGTGATGTGATTTGTATTCTTTATCGTGACGTTAGCGACAGGAATTTAGCGGAAAGGTGCGTTGAAGAATGAAAATACTCGTCCGCTTTTTTGACCGCGGACGAGCAAGTGAATGGACATACCGCGAGGCGTTGGCCGTTCCGTCAGATGCTGACGGAACGGTGTCGCTCGCGGGATGAGCCGTGGTTTACGCGACGTAAGAAAGCGCTTCGCGGCCCGGGAAGGGCACGACCTGCTTCTTCGGAATCGTGAGCGTGAGCACGCCCTCGAAGATCTCGGCGCGGAGGGCAACGTAGTCCAACCCGCGGCCAAGTCGTAGGCTGAGCTGATAGTCGCGCTGCACGCCTTCGAGATTCAAGGCGCCGAAGTTGACGCGCACGAAGTGACTCTTGCGGGCGGTGACCAGAAGGTCGGGACCGCGGGTGGTGATTTCCACGCCCGATGCGTCCACGCCGGGCACGTAGACGATGACGCGCAAGGCGTCGTCCTGCTCCTGGCAGTCGTAGTGCGGCTTTCGGACTGCAACGGTGTTAACCGTGGCTTCCGGGCTGCGGGTGCTGCGACTGGCGGGCTTCAGCGGGTGGATGATCGTGTTCATGGGAAAAAGGGAAAATGGGTTTCGGGGACGAGTGGGAATACGCAGTGGCTTCCTGAGGCTTGTGGCCTTGGGCTTCATCAGGTGTGTCTAAACTTTGGTCCGTCTAAGCGGAGGTTTAGGCCTGAGAGCCCGAGCCTGGTTTGGATTGATTCCAACGTTGGCAAGCGGCCGGACGCATCTGTGCGCAGCATTTCGCAACGGCCTTCGTGATCGAAGTGCCGGCGTGGCTGCGGTGATGTTTTGAAATCCGGTTCATTGGAACAGTGGTCAACATGCACAATGCAGCCGCCGTGCCAAGTGAGTTTCCGCGATTCACCTAAACGTAACGCGGCGCGCCTTTCATTTCCGCCCTGCGAAAACGGCACCGCACGTCCGTTCTTGGTTTCGATTGAAGCGCCGAATCAGCGGTTGGCCGGGACCATGATTTTCAAACTGCGCGGACGCACACGCACCTCGAGAAGCGGGCCGGTTTGATGGATCTCGCCATCGGTGTGGAGAAGGCCGGCCGCGGGGCGTTCGATGATGAAGTGGTCCGCGCGCAGTCGGGTGACGGCGGCGCTGCCGTCGATTTTTTTAAGGAAGAGACGAGCGGCGAGGGGGACAGTGTTAAAAAGGTGAGCACGTTTGATCACCGTGAGATCGAGTTGGCCGTCGTCGATCTGCGCGCCCGGAGCGATGTAGCAGTTGTTTCCGTATTGGTCGGAATTGGCGACGCTTAGGATGAAGGCCGGCGTGTTCAGGACGATGTCGCCGGCGCGAATCGTGTAGGTATGCGGTCGATACTGGGAAAGGGTGCCGAGCGTGGTGCGCACGTAGGATTTGAAGCCGCGCGTCGTGAGCCGGTTGAAGCGGTCGGCAATCTCGGCGTCGAAGCCGAGGCCCATCGCGTTGAAAAACGGGATGCCGTTCACTTCGCCCGTGTCGATCGTGCGCTCACGGCCATCGATGAGCGTGTTAAAGGCGTGATCGAACGAGCCGTGAATCCCGAGGTGGCGGCCGAGACCGTTGCCCGAACCGCAGGGGATGAGACCGAACGTCGCCGGAGTGTTGACGACGCCTGAGGCAACTTCGTTGAGCGTGCCGTCGCCGCCGATCGCGACGATCAAGCCACAGCCTTCGTCGATGGCGCGCCGGGCCAGCTCGCTGGCATGATGCGGGCGTTCGGTGAGCGCGATGTCGGCATTCATGCCGCGTTTTTTGATGAACGCACGTGCCTGATCGAGCAGGTGAGGGTTCTTGGCGTTGTGTCCGGAGCGCGGATTAAAGATGAACCGGGTTTTGGTCACGGAAGGCCGAACATGGCAGGAGGGCGGCGTTTGGCACGGCCAAAGAGCGTCGTCACACAATCGCCACCTTGCAGAAGTTTGTCTCGCCCCGCCTGCGAAGCGCAGAAGAAATGGGCGGATGAAAGGAACGCTCCATGTGCTCACGGGCCCAACCGCAGTCGGGAAAACCGAACTGGCGTTGCGCTGGGCGGAGTCAAATGGAGCCGAGATCGTTTCCTGCGATGCGTTGTTGTTTTATCGCGGCATGGATATCGGAACCGCGAAGCCGACGGCGGATGAACTAGCGCGTGTGCCGCATCATCTGATCGATCTGTGCGAGGTGAGCGAAGGAATGAATGTGACGCACTACGTGGCTCAGGCGCAGGCGGCTGTCGCTGACATTGCGGCGCGCGGGAAACGCGTGCTCGTTGCCGGCGGAAGCGGGTTTTATCTGAAGAGTTTTTTTGCACCGGTCGCTGACACAGTGGAGGTGCCCGCGGAGCTGCGCGCTGAGATCGATGCGCGGCTGAAGAACGAAGGATTGGCGGCGTTGGTGTCCGAGTTGACGCGGCTGAATCCCGAGGGGTTGGGCGCACTCGACGTGGCGAATCCGCGCCGAGTGACACGAGCGCTGGAGCGTTGTCGTGCGTCGGGAAAAAACCTGGCGGTGCTGGCGGAGGAGTTTGCGCGGATTCCGTCGCCGTTTGCTGGATGGGAGGTTCGGTGCACGCAGCTGGATCGCGAACCCGCCGAGTTGGATAATCGGATCGCACAACGCGTGGAGGCGATGCTGGCGCAAGGGCTCATGGCCGAAGTGGAGCAGTTGCGCGCAAATGGGCTGGAGCGCAATCTGAGCGCGTCGCGAGCGATTGGATACCGCGAGACACTGGCCGTGCTCGACGGCGTGCTACCGCGGGAGGGGCTGGCGGCAGAGATCGTCAAGAATACGCGTGCGCTGGTGAAGAAGCAGCGGACTTGGTTCCGCACCCAGTTGCCCGAGCATCGCACGCTGGCGGCGGGCGATGCCAGCGTGGCGGGGCTGTTTGACTGACGATTGGGTGGAATTTAAGCAGAAAAATCGGAAAGAGCGGTTCGATCTTTATGCAACGGCCTCGCCAAGCGTTGCCGGAGTTTCTGGATGAAGATATCCAGAAAGTGATTCTGGCTGTAGAGCTCGCGCGCAGGC
>JBEVND010000467.1:0-3497 GCA_040508285.1 Rariglobus sp.
GCCCCCAACATGAACACCCAAATAAAACCCCCGCTTCGTCGCCGACCCTTGCTCGGCGTCTTGTTAGCCGCCGTCGCCGCTCCCTTTGCGGCCCTCCCCTCCGCACAGGCCACCACTTACTATCAGGTTCAAAACCAGAACGGCAGTTACGACTGGAACATGACCTCTTTTTGGCGGGATGTCCCCGGCACTCCGCCCTCTGGCAACGCGCCCGCGAGCCTCACCAGCACCGACGACTTCGTCGCCAACAGTAACAGCTGGGAACTGCGCACCCCGGGCGGCGCTGGCATTACCACCTTCGGAGGCAAATCCCTCACGGTCGGTCCGGCCAACACGGCGCTCATCGTAAAAGCGGGCACCACCACCATCACCATTCCCAACCTGGTGACGCTCGGTGCAGCCCAAATCAAAAGCGGCTCCAAAGACAGCGCGCTCGCCATCACGACCTACCGCAACGAGTCCGGCACGACCCAGATCGGAAATCATAACCACGGCTCCGCACTTTTCCCGCTTACCATCGGCACGTTGACGGGCGCCGGACATTTCAACCTCACCGCAGGTTCGGCCACCGCCCGGCTTAAACTTACGCTTACCGATGCCATGAACTACACCGGCACGCTCACGCTCGCCAGTGGCAAGCTGGAGCTGATGAATCCGCTCTCGTCGGGCGGCTCGCTGGTGGTGGTCAATCCTGCGGATGTTACCCTGAACCACACTGTAACGTTCACTGGCCTCACCGTTAACGGCACGGTCAAGCCCGCTGGCTCCACCTACAGCGCCGCATCGCTCGGTTTTGCCGGAAGTGGCAGCGTCGTTGTCCGCACTCCCGTCACTTGGTATCTGACCACCAACCAGACTGGTGCGCAGGACTGGACGACTGCCCCTCTCACTCATTGGAACGCCAACAACGGCGGCACCGGCACGACCGCTCCTTCGCTCAATCCCGTTGATACCTACTCGGTCAGCGTCGGCTCCAACGCTCTGCGCACGCCCGCCTCCACATCGACCTTCCCTGGCGGCACGCTCAGCCTCGGAGGCAGCGGCAAACTTCAGCTCCTCGGCACCGGCACCGCCATCAGCACGGCCACAAAGCTCGTCTCGACCGGCGGCACCATCGACGCAGGCACCGCCGTGCGAAACCTGGATGTGGATACCTATTCGACGCCCTCCGGCACCACCACGCTCTCCACCGGCAGTGGCGGTGTGCTGAATCTCTTCGTGGGCGATCTCTCCGGCCCGGGCAACTTCACCGTAAGTGGCGCCGGCCAGTTCACGCCCTACATCGATCACGGCAACGCCTACACCGGCACGGTTACCGTCAACTCCGGCGCCACGCTCGCCGTTCAGGCCAAGTTCGCCAGCTCCGGTCGCCTCACTGTGAACGCCGGTGGCAACGTCATCCTCAACGACTGGGTCTATGTGACCGGGCTCACCGTCAACGGCTCAGCCAAACCCGTTGGCGTCCACAGCGCCGCCAGCCTTGGCTTTTCTGGCAGTGGCAGCATCGCAGTGTTCAATCGCGATCTCGCCGGTCCCCCTCAGCTGTTCGGCGTAAACTTCGCCGGCGCGGAGTTTAGCGGCTTCGCGTTCTGGCAAACCAACGCCGCCATGTGGGACTACTATCAAAACAAAGGCCTCACCTTGATCCGTATTCCGATCAAGTGGGAGCGCGTGCAATCCACCGCATTTGGCGCAGTCGATTTCACAAACCTCGATGCCCTGGTCTCGTTGGCAAATGCCCGCGACATGAAAATCATGTGGGACCTGCACAACTACAATAATTACAACGGCAACCAAGTCGGCTCCACCGCCGTGCCTCACGCCGCCCTGGCCGACCTCTGGACCAAGATCGCCGATCGCTACAAAAACGAGCCCAGCACTTATGGTTATGATCTGATGAATGAGCCCTCCGGCACCTTGGAAAACTGGGCCGCCACCGCGCAGACCACCGTGGATGCCATTCGCAAAGTCGACCAGCGCAACTACGTCATCGTCGAGGGCATGTCCTACTCCAGCGCGAACCGCTGGCCCTCCGTTAGTGGCTCGCTCGACATCAAGGATCCGGTCGGTCGCTTGATCTACTCCGCGCACTCTTACTGGGATTATCAGAGCAATCCTTGGGCGAGCCCCGCCTATTTCGGCTCCGACGGCAACTACCGCTCCGACGACGTGCCCACGCCTAATTCCGGCATCAATCACGTCGCCCCGTTTGTCGCCTGGCTCCAGACCCGCCCCTACGCCCACGGCAACATCGGCGAATTTTGCGTGCCCAACAATTACCACTCCGCCGGCTGGAACGAGGCGTTGGACAACTTCCTCGCCTACGCCCGCGCCAATAACCTGAGCACCAACTACTGGGCGGCCGGCAACAACTGGACCAGCAGTTCCACCGTCTGCCAGCCCCAGCCCTTCCCGGGAACCGACAAGCCGCAGATGGCCGTCCTTGAGCTCTATAATAACCACACTGTCTGGGCCAATCAGGACATCGGCGCCGTGTCCGCCGCCGGCAGCTTCAGCCAGTCTGGCAGCACGTTCACCGTCCAAGGTTCCGGTGCCGATATCTGGAGCCTAGCCGACGAATTCCACTACGCCTACCAACCCGTCTCGGGCGACTGCACGCTCACCGCGCGCGTCCTCACCCATACGCTTCCCAATAGCCGTTCGCTTGCCGGCGTGATGATTCGGGAAACCCTGGCCGCCGGGTCCAAACACGCATTCGTCAGCGTGTCCAACGGCTGGGTCGACATGTCCTACCGCACCACGACCGGCGGCGCCAGCGGTCACGTCGGTGGCGTATCCGGAATCTCGTTACCTTATTGGGTGCGCATCGTCCGAAGCGGCAACACCGTCAAAGCCTACCGCTCGACCGATAACGCCGGTGCTCCCGCTTCATGGACCCAGCTGGGAGCCACTGTGAATCTCACCCTTACGCCCTCGGTCCATGTCGGACTCGCCGTCTGCAGCCACATCGACGGCACCCTCAGCACCGCGACCTTCGACAACGTTACCCTCAGCACTCCGTAGTCGATTCGGACGGCGATCCGCGCACACGCCTGCGTGGATCGCCTTCCTTTTGCTCTCTTTAATCAACGACGCTGTTCGCCTTCCTTGAAACGCCGTCACCGCCGCTTTGCCGTGCCCCGCCACGATGATTACCAGCTCGGAAAAACCGCCCACGGAAACGACAAAGGGCGCGCCCTCTCGATCACATTCTTCCTCGCGCGGACCAGATGCCAGTGGCCGGTCCACAGGCTTCGCGTGTGACCACGACCACCACTGGACTCAAAATCGCGTGCTGCTCCTGCCACCGATCGATCTTCAAACCTGCCGACTCCCCGTCGCTTGACCACACGCCTCAGCCGGGCGCTCCGCCTTCATGAGCGCGGCTTGCCTCCCGAGCTTGCGCCAGCATCGTCTCACCTCATGCCCAAGCGCGTGACGATGAAAGAAGTGGCGACCCAAGCCGGGGTTTCCGCGTCCACCGTTTGCCGTGCCTT
>JBEVND010000478.1:0-8434 GCA_040508285.1 Rariglobus sp.
AGCCGACGAAGCGGCACACGCACAGGATAATCGCCAGTTGGAGGAAGAACCGGACGGAGAGTTCAAAGGGTGTCATTGCGAATAATAGGCGATGACTCCGCGAGGTCTTGGCACCGGGCGCAATGGAGAACTGGCGGGGCGGGACGTTGGACGCCAAAAATTTAACTTGAAGCAGCTAAACGGCGTTCGTGTTGTCGCATGCCTCCTGCATGCGTGCCGTCACCGATCCGAATTCCTCGTCCGACAACGCCGGCTTTGGCGTGGGTTTTGGGGAAGCGGCGAGCGGAACGTTGCACCTGCCGATTCCGGTTCTGGGCGGTGAAGCGTTGGAGGACATTTTTGGCAACGTAAGTGAACTGCCGTCTCGCGAGGGCTTTCGACTCTGGCAGCGCGACGGGCTGCTCATCGGCGCCATTGATGAACCCGCGACGGCTGATTTGTCGGCGCAGGCGCACGATCTTTACGGCCGGTTGCTCGGTCTGGCGCGAGGCCGGCGGCTGGCACGGGTATGGAACTACGTGCCGCGGATCAACGAACCGGATGCGTCCGGCCTGGAGAACTACCGCGCGTTTTGCCGCGGACGCTCACTCGCGTTCGAGGCGGAAATCGGCAGTGGCTACCGTGAACATTTGCCGGCGGCTTCAGCGGTCGGTGGCGTGGATGGGCGGCTTTCCGTGATCTTCGTCGCGACCGACGCCGAGCCGGTGCACGTGGAAAATGTGGAGCAAGTTCCCGCCTATGAATATCCGCCGGAGCACGGGCCGCGTCCGCCGAGTTTTGCGCGCGTCACCCGGGTGGCGGCCGCCGGTCAGCGTTATGTTTTTGTCTCGGGCACGGCGGCGATCAAAGGCCATGCCACGCAAGCCGAGGGTGATTTCGCCGGGCAGATCGCGTGCACCCTCGATAACCTGAGCATCGTTTCGCGAGCCTGTGATCTGGGTGAAGACCTTGCGAAAAACGACCCGCGCTGGGCACGCCATTTCAAAGTTTATCTGCGACACGCTGCTGATTACGCGGCAGCGGCAAAGCTGCTCGATGGAAGATGCTTCGCTCCCACCGATCGGGTTACGTGGTTGCTTTCGGACATCTGTCGCGCGGCGCTCTTGATCGAAATCGAAGCAACGCTGGTCAACGAATCCTGAGCCTTAGGCGGAGCTCAGCGGAGTTGAGCGACGTCGGGCAGCACGCAACGCAGTCCGCGTTTTTGCAGACCTTCGAGGATGCCGGCGATTGCTTGAACCCGCACGTTTGGGCGGACCGGCGGGCCTTCGTGCACCAGCAAAATGGCACCGGGATGAACGTTGCGCAGCACGCGTTGAACAACGGCGTCGGGGGCGCGGGCAAAGGAGTCGCAGCTGCGCACGTTCCAGCCGATGCAGTGGAGGCCGCGGAGAGAAAGTTCGTGGCGGAGAAACAGGTTTTTGATGCCCACCGGGCAGCGAAAATACCGCGGACGGATCCTGTGCGCGGCGAGGACTTCGAGTGTCTGGTCCAACTCGCGTTGAACGCGTTGGCGGGAAGCGCACCAAAAGCTGCCGACGGGGTGCGTGTGGGTGTGATGGGCGATCTCGTGACCGCGTTGCGTAATGTCGGCGATGAGTTTCGGGTGTCGAGCGGCGCGTTCTCCGATCACAAAGAACGTGGCCTTGGCCTCGTGCCGATCGAGGAGCTCAAGGATCCGCGGTGTATCGAGCGGATCGGGACCGTCGTCGATGGTCAACCAGACCTCGTTGCGCGTGGTCTCGAAGCGCGTGAACGTCTTCAGAATCGCCGAGGATTTGGGGGCGAAAATCTGGTAGAGGAACCACGCGTCCGTGCTGAAAAAGATTACGCACGCCCAGCCGAGCGGCAGTCCGCAAAGCCAGCCGGCCATCGCGCCGGTTTTCAGCGCGATCAACATAAGCAGCGTCGGATTCATCGAGCTTCCGTGCGGGACGGCTGTTTCCGAAAACGATCCGGCTCGGTTGGCTCGGGCGAGAAGTGGAGATTGATACGCGCAAACAACCAGCCGAGTAGTGCGCCGGCCACTACGTCGATGGCGACGTGCTGATGTGTCGCGAGAGTGGAAAAGATGATCAGCCCTGCCCAGATCACGTTGCCGATGCGGGCACAGGGCCCCGCGCCGATTCGGCGGAGCAGCCGGGCCAGCCAGAATGCGGCAAACACGGCGAAGGCGACATGGAGGGAGGGGCAGGCATTACCGCCAGCGTCGACCTGTTTGATGAACAAAAACTCGGGGTGGTTTTGCCAATCGATGTCCGGTGAAGGCGTGGTGGTTGGCCAGAGCCAGAAGAAAAAAAGGCCGGCACCGCTGAGGAGCGCGCAGCCCAGCGTATGGCGTGCGATTTCCCAGAAATTCACGATAAGTGACGAGGGCAGGCTCACGTAGAGCCACAGTGAGAGATAAGGAATGAGTGACCACGCTTGGAACCCTACCCAGTGATCGATGAACGTCAGTGGAACCTCGACGGCGCGTCCGGCGGAGGCGCGCAACACGGCGAAGTAGGCGATGAAAAACACCACCATAAACAGCGGTGTGCCGATGGCTTTCAGCCAAAAGAGCGAGATCCACCGCGATGGCACCACGCGCCACCACGGCGGCGTGGCAGATGTCGATGTCTTGGGCGTGGATGGAAGTGCGTCCGACATGATCAACGTTCCAAAAGCTTCGTGAGTGCGGAGGTATCCGGCTTGCCGCGGGCGGTGAGCGGGAAGGTGGCGACGGGAACAAGCCGGCGCGGGATTTTCCAGGGAGCGAGTTCGCGGCGGAGCAACAGGCGTAAAGCTCCTGCTTCAAGTTCAGTGGCGAGGACGGCGGCGAGTTGCTCGGGATCATCAGGGTGCGGCGCGGCGAAGGCGTCGGTGATGCCAGGCAGGCGGCGCAGGGTGTTTTCCAGGTCACCGAGATCGAGACGACGTCCGCCGATCTTAATCATGCGGCCGGCGCGACCGAGGAGAACCACGCGGCCGTCGGATTCGATTCGGGCGCGGTCGGCGGGGATAAAACCGCCCTTGCGAGAGACGGCGGTGCTTTGGACGCGAATGCGGTTTCCGCGTATTGGGGAGATTGATACGCCGTCCATGGCGAAGCCTATGCCTCGGCCTTCCATCGTGTCGTCCCCGGTGCGGTCGTAGGCGATGCCGCCGGTCTCGGAAGAACCGTAGAAGCCGTGGATTTTGACGCCGTATTTATCGAAAAACGCACGGGCGGTCACAGCGGGCAGCGGTGAGCCGGCGGAGATGAGCGTGCGCAGCGAGGCGAAGGCATCGCTCGGGAGATCGGCCTCGGCCAGCGCGCGCAGCAAGGCGGGCACGGCGGGGAAAATCGTGGGATGATGGCGCGCGGCGAGGGTGGCGAGCGCGTGCGGCAACGGTGTGTCGGCGCAGACGATGGCGGTGCCTTGTTCGAGGAGTGGGATGACGAGATTTCCCAATCCGTAAGAGTGGCCGAAGGGAATGACCGCGAGATTCAGATCTTCAGGGCGGATGCCCATGCTGGAGCAAACTTGCCGGCCGTCGGCGAGCATCTGGGCGTCGTTGAACGGTAGCGCGCGGGGCGTGCCAGAGCTGCCGGACGTTAGCTTAACCAGCACGGGCGCGGCACCGCGAGGCGAGACGGGGCGCGGGGCGGCGGGACACGTTTCGCCGTTAATCCAGGCGAAGGCGGCGCGGGCGGCGATGGCGAGTTCGAGCTGGCGTGCGCGCGGTTCGGCGGGGTCGAGCGGCACGGGAGTGGCCCCGGCGTGGAGCAGTCCGAGAAACGCGGCGAACCATTCACCGCTATTGGGCAGAGCGAAGGTAACGCGGCGGCGATTGGCGGCAGCGGGTAGGCGGGTGGCGAACGCTTGAGCGGCTTCGTCGAGTTCGGCACGCGTCCAGATTCGAGAGGTTGCGTGTTCAATCACCGCGGGAGCGGCGGGGTTCCGGGCGAGCGTCGAGCGCCACGCGGAAAGCAGCGTTTCTGTCACAGGCTCAGGCATGGGCGCGCAGCGAGAACAGGTCGGTCTCCACAAAAACAAGGGCGAAGACGATGATGAGCGAAACGGCCAGCCCGAGCGAGGCGACGGCGGGAATGGCGCTGAATGCGAGTGCGGCAAAGGAAGCGGCCGTGGTGAGGGCGGAGAGGCGGATCGACGCGCGGGCGTTGGGCGCGCCGTCGTCGGCGTGGGCAAAGTGCGCGTAGTCGTCGGCGATACAGACGCCGAGTAGAGCGCCAAGCAGATGGAACAGGCCGAAGGGTTGTCCGCACACGGCGATGATTGCGAACGCGAGGCCGGTTGAGAGGAGCGGGAGTGCGGCGGCGCGCAGTCCTCCGCGGATGCCGTGCATCCCGCAGGAAATGAGCACCAGCACGCCGATGCCGATCAGGCTGAGGCGCGCGGTGGAAATGCGATAGCGGGCAAAGAGTGAATTCAGATTTTCGATACCTGAAAGGGAGACGGACCCGATGGCCGAGGCGGGCGCGGTGAACGGTTGTTTGGAAACCGATAGGAACCAGGCGTCGTTGTGATCGCCGTGGGCGAGCAGGCCGAGCGGACCGGGCAAGGCCGCCAACGTTTCGCTGGCCAGAGTTTCGTAGGCGGCAGCAGGTCGGGCGAGGTAGGCGGAGGCGTCTCGATAAAAGGGGGCGAGTTCACTGCGTTCGAAACCGGCTTCCTCCGAAGCGACTCCGAAGGCGGCAACGAAGCGGGAGAAATCGTCGCGCGCCTCGGGCCGGTTGGCGGCGGCGTAGTCGTCGGGGGACGGAAGCAGGATCGCCACGCCGGCGAGCGGTGAGCCGGTCGGCGCGGCGTCGGCCAGCAGAGTCCAGCGAGTGCGCGCTTCAGCGAAGGTCGAACCGCGGGTGATGAAACTGGCGCCGCTGTCGTTTTCGCCGAAGGCGGTGCGGATGGCAGCGTCGTTGGCTCGAAGCTCGGGGGACGGATATTCGAGCGTGCGCAGATCGTCGAGCCAACGGACTTGCAGCAGGCCGATGATCGTGAAGGCGGCGAAAGTGAGGATCAGCGGAGTGCGCCAGCGGAGGGCCAGACCACGGGGAGGGACCGGCCATTCGCGAGGCGCAAGGTCGAGGTTGGGGAAGATGCGGAAATAGAGGAGTGTGGAGAAAAACGCGATGAGCGCGCCGGCGGCGACGTAGACGCCGAGCTGCTGGACCAAAGGAAGTTCGGATAACGTGAGCGCGAGAAAACCGCCGATGGTCGTGCCGGCGCCACCGAGCAGCGGGAGCGCGATGCGACGCACGCGTGCCGCGTAATTTTCGCCAGGGCGGCGGGCGAGCACGACGTGGAAGGCGTAGTCCACCGCGACGCCGCAGAGCAGCGCGCCGAGGACAAACACAAGCACATGCACGCGCGGAAAGATCGCCGTGGTGACCGCGGTGGCTCCAAGCGACGAGAGCAACACCAGCGGCACAAGGTGCAGAACACCGAAGCGGCGGCGCACGCAGAGCGCGACGATCACGACGACGGCGCCGAGGGCGAGGGTGTTGAGCAGTGAAATCTCGTCTTTGGTGGACGACTTCGCGGCGGCGGCGAAACGATGGACGCCGGTGTGGCGCGCGGTAGCACCGGGGACGAGTTGACGTGCGGCGGATTCGGCGGCGGCGAGGGCGGCGAAGACCGGCTCTTGTCCTTCTTCACTTAGCGGACCGGCGCGCGTTTCGGCCCAGACGAGGATGTCGGTCGTTGCGAGCACCGGAGCGGGGGCGAGTTCGCTGGCGCGATCGGAAAGTGCGGGCAACCACAGCAACGGGTCGGAGGTGAGCAGGTCGGCAGTGGCGGAGCCTTGGGGCGAGACGAGCCACGCGTCGAGGCGTTCGGTCGATTCGCGGGCGAGCCAGTCGGGGAAACTTTCGGTGCGCGTCTCGGCGGCGTAGGCGCGGCGTTGTTCGGCGAGCCAGCCGGGCAGGAGGAGTTCGAAACGGCGCGCGTGGAGGAGTTGGCCGAGTTGATGTTGCCAGCCGCGATCGGAAAGCACGTGCGCGCTGACGAAGGCCGGCGACTCGCGTAATGCGGCAACGTAGGCCGAGGAAGCGGCGTCGCGGACGGCTGGTGCGGTGTCCTTGGGCAGGTCGAGGATGGCGAGGATCACCCGCGCCTGGCGTTCGCGGGCGAGGGAAACGACGAGCCGCGCCTCGGGATCGCGTTCGTCGGCGGGCAACAGCTCGGTGATATCCGTCGTGAAGCGCTCCTTTGGATCGAGCGACAGCACCCAACCGCCGCAGAGCGCGGCGAACAGGAGCAAAATGACGAGGGCGAAACGCGCGGATTTGGTCACAAAGAACGCAGAGGTGGAGCGGGCGGGATTAGCGGAAGTAAAGCGCGAGCTCCTCCGGCGTGAACCCGGGGTTCAGTCGGGTTTCACCGATGCGGATGATGGTGTTTTGGCGAGCGTCGCGACGAAACTCGATGCGTGAGAGGTTTTCTTTTTCGCCGGCGAGGACGAGGTCGCGGTAGTAGGCCTCGGCACCGTCGCGGCGTTTAAATTGGAGCAGCCAGGCACCGTCGGGTCTTTCTTCGCCGGCGATTTCGTAGCTGCGACCGAGCGCCACAAGATCGAAGGAGAGCAGCGCATGCAGAAGGCGCACGCCGGCCTCCGCCTCGGGCGGAGGAGTCTGTTCTTTGCCGTCGGGATGGCGGGCGAGCATTCCGCGTTCATCGACGATCACAATGGGTGCGCGGCGTTGGTCGTATTGCAGACTGAGACCATGCTGACGGGAGATGCGGACAACGCCTTTGACGGACACGGGGCGATTTTTGAGGGCCACTTCGCGAGTCTCGACGAAATCGGCGGAGAGGGTGGCCGGCGCGAGCAGGGCTTTAACGCGCGTCTCCCACGAAGGCGGGAGTGCGGCGGGGTCGAGTGGGGCGGGATCGGCGCGGAGGAACGTGCTCGCGAGAAGCAGGACGAAAGCGAGGCGAAGGAAAGTGGTTTTCATGAGTGGGGAGTGGCTGGGTGAATGCGCCGGCGTGCGGCGAGCACGGCGGGAAAGGTGAAAACGAGCCGCGTGATCAGGCGGGTGTGCAGCCAGACCATGCGGACATTATCGCGCAGGTAGTGAAAATGCGATACGCCGCCGTCTGACTTGGCGATGTAGCGGCAGGGTGCGGGAATATTGACCGCCGGAACTCCGCGCCAAAACAGGCGCACGGCGACTTCGGGATCGAAATCGTAACGGCGGGCACTGCGGATGGAGGAAAGCACGGCATGAGTGGCGGCGACTGGATAGACGCGGAAACCAAACAATGGATCCGCGATATCGCGCCCGAGGCATTCGAGATGCACGAGGCCGACACTGAGTTTGCGTCCGTAGAGACGTTCGAGCGGCACTTCGGGGCCGAAGACGGGCAGGCCGAGAATCATCGCAGCGGGACGCGCGGCGGAGGCCGCCATGAACGGAACGACGTGATCGATGGGATGTTGACCGTCGGCATCCAGCACCAGCGCGTGGGTGAAGCCGGCGCTGAGGGCCGTCTGCAAACCATCGAGAACCGCTGCGCCTTTGCCGCCATTTTTTGCGCGGCGGAATACTCGCAACGAATCGCCGTGCTCGTTGGCGAGGGCGTCGAGCGACGCGTCGGAGCCGTCGGTGGAACCGTCCACGATGACCCAGACCGGCGACCACACGGCGAGGGCCTCACGCACGGTGCGGAGCAGGCGCTCGCCGGTGTTGTAGGTCGGGATGAGAACGAAGTGGGTTTTCGACGGCGTCATGCGTTGGGATCGGCCGGAGGAAGGATGGTATTAAAACGCGCGGCGATGCGCGCGGTGAATTCAAGCGGGTCGCCGATTTCTTCGGCGGGGATGAGTTCGTCCAGCGTGAGTTCGATCCAGCACGGGAGTGGCGGCACGCGCCACCACGGGTTGCCCTTGCGCGCGAGCTTGGGGCCGGAACGGATGCGAATGAGTTGGACGGGACAACCCGCGCGGCGGGCGATCATCGCGAAGCCGGGCTTGAGCGGGTTGAGCTTCACGCCGGGTTCGGTGCGCGTGCCCTCCGGGAAGATCAGCAACGACTGGCCGGCGATGATGCGGTCGGCAGAGTTGCGAATCAGGTCCACGCCGTTTTCGCCGGCGGAGACGAAGCCGCACATCCGCGCGGTGGGGCCGGTGCAGGGATTGCGCAGTAGAGCGGGTTTGATGATGCAAACCGTGTCAGGAAGACGGCCGAGCAAGATCGGCGCATCGAGGAGGCACGGGTGGTTGGCGACATAGATGGTGCCGGTGCCAAGCGGACGGTCGAAGCCGAGCCATTTGGCGGGAACGATGTCGGAGAAGTGCAACCAGCGGACCCAAAAGTTAAACATCCAGCGAGTCGTGCGACGGGCTTGCGGGCCGTAGCGCTCGGGATTCGGCAAGAGCAACAACGGCACGCAGGCGATGTTGAGAAACAGTCCGCCGAGTCCGAACCAGACCCAGCACAAGTAGTAGCCGA
>JBEVND010000124.1:0-3364 GCA_040508285.1 Rariglobus sp.
TGACGTTGCTGTAGCCATTGGCGGCAACGAGATGGTCACAGAGTTATCATCGGTTCTAAAGCTGACTAAGCCAAATGAAACCGCACAACAGTCCAAAATAAATCGAGCAGCTTTTATAGCTCTAGACCGAATCATGCTACGGGAGCCTGATACGCTTGCAGCTATCTATAGTGCCGACCCCTCATTTCTGGATTATGCACCCTCTCATAGAGCCTCTTTAGTGTCGCGACTTGACCCGGCGGTGCCTGCTCAAAAACAGGCACTACTAACTTACTTAGCGAGCGTCCCAGCCGGAGGCACCGAACTTGCCTACTTCTCGAACCTATTTCCTGCGGCTAGTTTTTTTGAGGGTAATAGATTAGTGACCGGGTGGGAAACTGCCTCGACCTCAAAATCGACGGCTGAAAGAGATGCAATCGCTCTAAGCTTCGTAAATAGTTTAATCTCAGATCCGGCCTACAAATCAATTTCTACGCCCTTAGGAGCTATACGTGAACGGTTACAATCGTTCATCGCAGACGCCGCACCCCAAGTAAACCCGAGTGTGAAGAAGTAACTCACAAGGGAGCTGTGATGAGCCCGACTGCTTCCTGCGCGGCGATGAGGCCGAAAGCGGCGGTCACCCACACCGCCGTGCCGAAGCCACTCGCACAGTCCAACTTCAAGTTTGTTCCCGGTTCGGGCTCGGTTCCGCACGTGCCGTCAGCCCAAGGATAAACCGGTCGCTCCATCGAGAACACGGCGCGCACTCCATAACGATTACCCGCTCCTTTCGCGAACTCGTGTTCGCTCCGCAGTTTCTTTCTCACCAAGCGTAGCAAATCATCTCCGCCGGACTCCCCCAGATCGCCTGCCCGAATCTGGGTCGCGTCGCGCTTCCCGCCCGCTCCGCCCACGGTCACGCACGGATACCCGCGCTTGACGCTCTCTGCGATCAGCAACGCTTTGTTACTCACGCGATCGATCGCATCAATTACGCAGTCAAACTTCTTGGCGCCCAGCATGCTCTCCGCGGTCGCGGCCGTGAAGAAATCCGCAACCTCGGTCACGCGGCACACCGGGTTGATCAATCGCACGCGCTCCGCCAGCACCGCGATCTTCGGCCGCCCAATCTGGCCGTCGAGTGCGGGCAACTGCCGGTTGACGTTCGTCACGCACACATCGTCGAGGTCGATGAGCGTCAGCGCGCCTACGCCGCTACGAGCCAGCGCTTCGACGGTCCAGGAACCCACTCCACCCACGCCCACCACGCAGACATGCGATGAGCGCAATCGCTCAAGTGCATCGGTCCCGAGCAGACGTCCGATACCGCCGAAACGCTCCGCGTAAACGTCACTCATTTTTTCGAATCGGCGACGAACGCCTCCAGTGCTTCGCGCGTGACGGCGTGCCGAGCCGCGCAACGCGGACAACGGATCTCCACCTTCTCATCACCCTCAAATAACGCATCCGCATCTTGCCGGAAAACGGGCGCGAGCACCTCCAGCATCCGCTGCTGGTTGCAGCCGCAGTGCCAGCGATAGACGCGCTTCTCCAGCAGTCCGAGCTCCTCGGTTTCGCTCATTTTCTTAACCGCGTCGACCGTGAGCCCATCGAACCACGTCTCGTCGTAATCGGGGTGGGCCACGACGACTGAAAACTCTTCTTCACCCGTCTGGAAAAACCGCGCGGGGCGTTGCTCACTTTGCCGATAGTAGGCCTCGACCGCGCCCAACGGGTCTTCTCCCGTAAACTCAACCGAGCTGCGTCGCTTAGGCTGCTTGCCACGGATGACATCCGCGAAAAACAAGTTGGACGGCATCTCCTTCACATTCTCATCGAACACGCGGCCCGTCACCGAACCGTCGGCGTTGTCCCCGGTTAAAAACAGATTCACGAGCGGCTGCTGGAAATTGATCGTCCATGCCGTCAGCTCGCTCCAAGGACGCGACACCGCGTGCAACACGAATCCCGCCAGCGCGCGTTTGAACAACGCGTCATGCTCGGGGGTCACCTTGATCGCTTGATCGGACAGGTGCAGATAGTAGTCGACGTAAAGCTGGCTGAAGTCCGCCTTGGCGAACAACGCATTGCGGCTACGGACAAACCACGTGGTCACTTCCAGGCCGGAATTTTCAGGATTTACAGGTGTGGACTCAGGCATGCCAACACCTTTGCCCGGAACGCGTGCTTGTAAAGCGACCAACGCTCACTTCTCGCGCGCGTCCGTCCGCACAATCAAGGCGAGTTCCTCGTGAAACGCACGCAGGGCGTCCTCGCGGCTTTTTTCTCCCGAAAGCGCCAACGTCAAAACCTGCGCCCTGACCGCCACGCGACGTGCACGCACGTCCGCCCAGCGTTCGCCTAACCACTTCCCCCGATTGTCCGTTTTCCGGGGTGCCGAGGCCGCACGAAGTTCATCGGGGTTCCACACGACACGAAACACATACATGGGCTGCCCGTGTTGCTGGAACCGATACACCTCGAACGGTATTGAAACGCCACCTACATTCGCGATCTCGGGGTTGTCCCGGCCGATGAGTTCGATCCCGGTTAACGGAAGACAGATCTCGGGTGTGTGGACAAAAGGTGCGTTACGCGCCAGCTGACCTGACTCCCAAACAATGTAATAGCCTGAACGCTCCCGATCCTCCGGAGTGCGCCAGGCAGCGGAAGAGAAATCGTCGGGCCGAAGCATCTCTCTCGCAGAATCAGCGAGCGGGAATTTGCGGAAGTTTTTCGCCTTATCCGGCCACCGCACCGTCCACGCCAACGCCTGCCCGTTGGTTTGCTCTCGACTGCCATACCAGGCACGCACGCCGAACTCGGTTACCACGCAGGCGGCGAGAGAACACAAAACCCAGACGATCGCGCTTCTCGGAAACCTCACGGCCATGACCGCGGCTCCGATGACCGCAGGCGCTTTGGAGCGCCAGAGCCAGCCCAGCAGAACAACCACGATCAACGTGCTTCCCAACGCCAAGTAGCCGGCGGGGTCGTGCCATTTATTGAGCAAGTCCACTCCTCCGACATCCATTAACCAAGTGAGGACCAAGGCGCGTAAAAAATTCCCGCCGATCGCCGCCAGCGCTGCACTCATCAACAACCCTAGACGACGGGTTAGTGGCATCCGTCCGAGCTCGCCCACGAACCAGCCGATCATCAGCGCAGTCTGCAGTGAGCGCATTCCTCCGCAGGCCTCATCCACGCCCACGACCCCACCCGAAATCCGAATGGTGGCGCCCTCCGAAAAAGCCGGCACCGACATGAGATTCAGCATCTCGGCCACACCCATGGCCAACGCTTGTCGAAGCGGATGCAAAAACAAATTCTCGACCGTCGACGGCCAAGGAATCGCCGTAAAAAGCAACGCCAACGGGCCGAC
>JBEVND010000488.1:0-9800 GCA_040508285.1 Rariglobus sp.
CTCGAGGGTGATGGGCTTGCGAAGCAGGTGCTTCAGCGTGGTGCGCAACCCGGAGACGATCTGCGGGATGTAGGTGCGCTCGGCGAAGGAGAGCGGTTTGCGTTCGACTTGAATGACGGCCATGGCGCGGGAAAGGGTTGGGCGTTACTTCTGCAGCAGGGCGATGCCGAGCGTGTAGGCGATCAGGTTGCCGATCGCGAGCGGGAGGAGCTGCTTCCAGCCGATGTTCATGACCTGGTCGTAGCGGAAACGCGGCAGCGTCCAACGGACCCACATGAAGAAGAAAATCGAGAAGAAGACTTTCCCGAGGAAGATGGCGATGCCGAGGAGGCCCATCAGAATGGGTTTGTCCGCGATGTGAATCCAAGCGGCAAGGTCGGCCAGCGGCACGCCGGGCAACGGATTCCAGCCACCGAAGAACAACAGGATGAACACGGCCGAGCCGACGATCATGTGACAGTATTCGGCGACAAAGAAGAGGGACCACTTGAACGCGCCGTATTCGGTGTGGAAACCGCCGACGAGGTCGGATTCGGATTCGGGCATGTCGAATGGCTGGCGGTTCGTCTCGGCAAAAAGTGCGACGAGGAAAATGAACGCGGAAAGCGGGAAGTAGAAAACAAACCAGACGCTGTCCCATGCGAAGCCGGAGCCGGATTGAAGCTCGACCACGCGGAAGAGGCTCAGCGTGCCTTCGCCACCGGGAGCGTTGATCCAGAGGAAAACCGGCAGCACGGAGAGCGTCATCGAAAGCTCATAAGAGATGAGCTGGGCCGAGGCGCGCACGCCGCCAAGGAACGGATACTTTGAGTTGGAGGCCCAACCGGCGAGGATCACCGCGTAAACACCGAGCGACGAAACGGCGAAGACCGCGAGCAGACCGATATCAACATCAGCGAGGATCAGCGGCTTGAGGACGGACTGTCCGTTGACGACGGCGAAGTAGGCGCCAAACGGAACGACCGCGATCGTGCTGAGCGCCGGGATCATCGCAAGGATGGGCGCGGCCACGAAGTAGAACTTGTTCACGTGGCCCGGAATCGGGTCCTCTTTGAAAACGAACTTGCCGCCGTCGGCCGCGAGCTGGAAAAGGCCGAGACGCTGCAACACGCCGAAGCCGGGGATGCCGGCGAGGAAAGGCGCGATCGTGCGGTTGGGGCCGGGACGGCCTTGGATCCACGCGGAGATTTTGCGTTCGGCCATCGAGCACGCGGCGGCGATGGGGAACAGCACGAGGATCACGGCGAGGCCTTGAAGGACCAGGCGGATCCAGGATGGAATTTCGAAGTAGAAGTCGAACATGGCGGCGCGGCTGGGTTAGACGGTCGCGACCGCGGCAGGCGCGGCGGGTTTGTAGTTGAGAGTCGCGCCTTCGATGAAAGGCAGACCGGCCCAAGGCGTGGAATCGAGGAGCAGACCCGTCTCGGGGATGTTCTTGTAGAGCATCGTGGCGAGGGCGGGCGTGTCGGTAGCGATGAGCTGCCAGAGTCCGGCGACATCGAAAGGCAACGAAGCGCCACCGGCGGCAACCTTGAGGCGGGACAACACTTCGAGATCGTCGAACGCGCCAGCGTGACCGGGGACGGCCTTGGCGAATTTCTGGATGCGGAACTGCTGGTTCACAAACGTGCCGGCCTTCTCGAATACAGAGAGCGTCGGGAGCACCACCTTGGCGGCGGCGCTGGTCGCGTTCGCGTGCGTGCCGAGATAGACGATCGAGACCTTGGCAAGTTGCGCGGCGCTGAGACCGGCTGCGGCGAGGTCTTCGCCCACGGAGACGACGGCCTTCACTTTTCCGGAGTCGATGTCGGCGGCGAGTTGGGTGAGTTGAGCGGAGGGCAACGCATCGATCAGGCCCGTGACGAGCGCGCCACGAACGTTCGGGTTGCGGTCAGCGGAGATGAGGAGCTTGTCGCCCTCCCCCACCCGACTGACAAGTGCGGTCGAAGCCTTGAGCGCGGCGGCAAGTTTCTTGGTGAGGAACTGCTCCTCAACGGAACTGCGACCGGAACCGACGACAGCGATGGCGCCGGCGGAGGCTTTGAAAATCGAGGCGGCCTGAGCGATGAGCGCACCGAGTTCTTCAGTGGCTTTGAGACGATCGACGGCGTTGACCTGCTTGTAGAGAACGCGACCGGAGTCGGGCATCCACGTGTCATTGACGGCATCATTGCGGCGCGGAGTAAGGCGGTAGATGACGCCTTCACGGGACCAGGCGACGGAGTTAACGCCGACCGAAGACTCGGTATCGATGGTGTTCGTCTGCTTGAGGAACCAGACGCGCATCTTGAAACGGAAATCCGTCGAGGTGAGCGCGCCGACCGGGCAGATATCGACCGTGTTGAGCGAGTAGTTGTGATCGAGTTTCTTGTCGGGATGGCAGGTCAGCGTGGAGTAGCTGCCGCGGTCAACGAAACCGAGGACGTCTTCCTTCGCGACATCGCGGGAGAAACGGATGCAGCGCGAGCAAAGGACGCAGCGCTCGTCGTCGAGCGTGACGCGAGGTCCGAGCTGGGTGCGCTTGGGTTTGACGTTCTTCTGCTCGATGAAGCGCGAGTAACCGCGGCCGTAACCGGTGGCTTGCTCCTGGAGTTTGCATTCGCCGGCCTGGTCGCAGATCGGGCAGTCGAGCGGATGATTGATGAGAAGGAATTCCATCACGCCTTCGCGGGCGTCCTTCACCATCGGCGAGGTGGTCTTGATGTGAAGACCGGGGGAAACGTTGGTGCCGCAGCCGATCTGGGGGCGCGGGATCCAGTTAATCTTCTGCTTGCCGGTGGCCGGGTCCATGACGGGCGCCTTGGTGGCGGGATCGACGGCGGGCATGCCCATTTCGATCAGGCACATGCGGCAGTTGCCCACCACCGCGAGCTTCGGGTGGTAGCAATAGTGCGGCACGTCAACGTTCACGAGGCGGGCGGCTTCGATGACGTTGGTGCCTTTGGGCACGGCGATCTCCTTGCCGTCGATGTTGACGGTCACGAGGTCGGGTTGGGCGGGCTGGATCATTGCGGGAAAAGGAAAAAGAGGTTTAGCCCACGAAACACACGAAATGACACCAAGGGTCGGAGTCGCGGATCGGGCGGATTGGTTTTCGTGTTATTTCGTGTGTTTCGTGGGCAAAAAATTCTAGCTCAGACGAGGACGCGGCGGTCGGCGGGGAGCGTTTTCTTGGCCTCGGAATAGGCGTCGAACTCGTCTTTGAATTTGATGATGAAGCTCTGGGTCGGCCATGAGCAGGCTTCACCGAAAGCGCAGATGGTGCGACCGGGAATCTGGTCGGCCACGCTCTTCAACAGCGCGCCGTCTTCAGGGCGGGCATCACCGTGAACCATGCGCGCCGAGATCTTCTTCATCCACAGCGAGCCTTCGCGGCAGGGCGTGCACTGGCCGCAGGATTCGTGGGAGTAGAACGCGTTAATATTCGCGAGGGCCTCGACCATGTTGACGGTGTCGTCCATGACGATCACGCCGCCGGAGCCACCCATCGAGCCGATCATCGCGAGCGAATCGAAATCCATCGGCACGTCTTCAACGCCCCAATCGTAATCGACCATGTCGGCGCCGACCTTGCGCTTGCCCTTGTAACGTTCGCCGAAGCGGAGAACTTTCGCCGAGGAACCGCCGGGAATAACAGCCTTGAACGTGCGACCGGGCAGCGGACCGCCGCAAACGTCATTGAGCAGCTGGCCCATCGTAATGGTGCCGGCGGGGAACTCGTAGTAACCGGGGCGCTGCACGTGTCCGGAGACGCAGAAGATGCGCGTGCCCGTATTGCCGGGCGTGCCGATCTTGGCGTAGGCCTCGCCGCCGACGTCGCAGATATACTTCACCTGACAGAGCGTCTCGACGTTGTTCACGATCGTCGGGCACTGGTAGAGACCGAGGACGGCGGGGAAATACGGGGGCTTGATGCGCGGGTTGGCGCGCTTACCTTCAAGCGACTCGATAAGACCCGTTTCTTCGCCGCAGATGTAAGCGCCGGCGCCGCGGTGAACGTAGATTTCGCAGCTGTAACCGGAGCCAAGAATATTCTGACCGACAAAATTCTTCTCCTTCGCCTCGGCGATGGCGCGCTCAAGAATGCGGGCGCCTTCGGGCATCTCGCCGCGAATGTAGATATAGGCCTGTTTCACGTTGTTCGCGAAACAGCTGATGATCGTGCCCTCGATCAGCTGGTGCGGATCCTGGTGCATGATGTAACGGTCCTTGAAGGTGCCGGGCTCGGATTCGTCGGCATTGACGATCAGGTAGATCGGCTTGCCGCTCTTGCGGTCAACCAGACCCCACTTCACGCCGCAGGGGAAACCGGCGCCGCCACGTCCGCGCAGGCCGGACTTTTTGACTTCGTCGATGAGTTCCTCGGGCTTGCGGCCCACGGACTTCTTGAGGACTTCGTAGCCGCCGTTGCGGATGTAGCAATCGATGTCGTTGGTGTAACCGGGCTCGTCGATGTGCTGGAAAATGATGCGACGTTGTTCAGGAGCGGGCATGGCGGTGAGCGTAAGGGTTACTTGCGGGCGGCGGCCTCGGCCTTGATCTGGTCGGAGAGCTGTTTGGCTTTGGAAACATCCACCTTGGTGTGGAGCGTTTCGTCGATGAGCACGACGGGCGCGGTGCCGCAGGAGGCAAGGCACTCGACGAACTCGACGGTGACTTCGCCATCCGGGGAAATCTCGCCGCGGTGCGTGGAGAATTCCTTCTCGAAGGCTTCACAGGTCTTGTAGCCGCCGCTCAATGCGCAGGAGAGCGTGCGACAAACCTTGATGTGGCGGCGGCCGATCGGAGCGCGGCGGAACATCGGGTAGAACGTGACGACTTCGAGCACGTTGATGGGTTGAAGCTCCAGCTTCTGCGCGATCCAGGTGATCGCCTCCTCGGAGATGTAACCGGCGTCCTCCTGGATGAGGTGGAGGAGCGGCAGCGTGGCGCTGCGCTTCGCCGGATAATGCGTAATGACTTCGTCGATACGCTGGAAGGTTTCGGGCTTGAGATTCATCGAGACGGAAAAGGAATTTTGCCCACGAAACACACGAAAAGACGCGAACGGTCGCTTCGGCGGATTGGGCGGATTTTGTTTCGTGTTATTTCGTGTGTTTCGTGGGCCAAGACTCAGGATTCAAATTACCGGTCGCACTCACCCATCACGAAGTCCATCGACCCGAGGATCGAGACGACGTCGGACACCAGGCTGCCTTGGCAAACCTTGGGGAGGATGGAGAGATTGCAGAACGACGGGGCGCGGATCTTCAGACGCCACGGAACGCCGCCGCCTTTGCTCACGATGAAGAAGCCGAGCGCGCCCTTCGGGTTTTCGGCTTCGAAATAGACCTCGCCGGCAGGCATTTGCGGGCCTTCGGTCACGATCATGAAGTTCTGGATGAGCTCTTCCATGGAGGAGAGCACCTTGGCTTTTTGCGGGGCGAAAATCTTCTTCGCCTCGGTCGCGTAATACGGGCCGGAGGGGAATTTCTTGATCGCCTGGCGGATGATGCGGACGGACTGCTTCATCTCTTCGCCGCGGCAAAGGTAACGATCGTAACAGTCACCCTTCGAGCCAACGGGAACGTCGAACTCGTATTGCTCGTAGCCAGAGTAAGGCTTGTCTTTGCGCAGATCGAGCGTGAGGCCCGAGCCGCGGGCGTTCGGGCCGGTGAGGCCGTAGGCAATCGCGTCGGCCTTGCTGATCACGCCGACGTCGACGGTGCGATCGAGGAAGATTTTGTTACGCGTGAGGAGATTGAGAATCTCGTCGAGGATCGGGAGGAACTGTTCGCAGAACGCCTCAACGCGGCCGGTCCAGCCCTCGGGCACGTCACGGGCGACGCCACCGATGCGGCTGTAGCTCGTGGTGAAGCGGGCGCCGGTGAGTTCTTCGAAGAGCTTGTAGAGTTTTTCGCGCTCGGTGAACGAGTAGAGGAACACCGTCCAGGCACCGACATCGATGCCGTAGGCGCCGAGGCCGAGCAGATGCGCGGAAATGCGGGCCATCTCGCAGGTGATGACGCGGATCGCCTGCACGCGTTCGGGCACCTGAAGGTTGGCGAGTTTTTCAACAGCGATCGCGTAGGCGGCGTTGTTGGCGAGCGGCGCGAGGTAGTCCAACCGGTCCGTGTAAGGCACGAACTGGTTGTAGGTCATGTTCTCGGCGATTTTCTCGTCGCCGCGGTGCAGGTAACCGAGGACGGGGTCGCACTTGGTCACCATCTCGCCGTCGAGCTCGAGCTGGAGACGGAGCACGCCGTGCGTGGACGGATGCGACGGTCCCATCGCGAGGGACATCTTCTCGGTTTCGAACTCGGTGGAAGCGTTCGCGGACTTCGCGGCGTTGTCAGGAAAAGCGTATTCGGTGGCCATCGAAAATGGGTGCTGAGGACGTTGGGCGCGGGGCGATGGTTATTCGGACTCGGGTTTTTCGCGGCGCTCGGTCCAGCTCTCGTCTTTGGCGCGCGGTTCGGCGTCGGTGAGGTTCATCTCGCCCGGCGAGGCAACGAACGGGCCGCCCATCATCGGAGCGGGTTTCGCGGTTGCTCCCGTGAGGTCGCCGACTTCGAGGTCGGGCAACGGCGTATCGATGCCGGAAAGCGGGAAATCCTTGCGCAACGGATGATACGGATAGCCATCCCACATCAGGATGCGGCGCAAATCAGGATGATCGGTAAACGTGATGCCGAACAAATCGTAGGTCTCACGCTCGTGCCAGTTGGCTGCGGGCCACAGAGGCGTAACGGTCGGAACCGAGGGCGCTTCGTCGCTGGCGAGATTGGCAGCGATGCGCACATATCCATAGTGAGTGGTCGAGAGCAGATGCCAGAGCACCGTGAAACGCGGCGAGGCATCGACACCCCAGTCAACCGCGGTGACGTCCACGAGCATGTCGTAGCTCAACTCGTCGCGCAGCGTGGTCAGCACGGCCACCGCGTCGGCCGGCGACACGTTAAACGCGGGATGATCACCGCTCGGGCGCGGGGTGATTTGCGGAAATTTGGCCGGCAAGGCGGCGCTGACGTCAACGGTCGCGGTCATGAGAAATTAAAAGCGGGCGAAAAACGCGGAGACGAAGGGCTTCAGGCCGACGCGAGGAGCTTCTTGGAAGAAGGTTCACGCTGGATCTTGGTCTGAAGTTTCATGAGGGCATCGAGCAGCGCCTCGGGACGCGGAGGACATCCGCTGATATATACGTCCACCGGCACGATGCGATCGACACCCTGCAACGTCGCGTAGCTGCGATACATACCACCGGAGCTGGCGCAGGCGCCCATGGCGATCACCCACTTGGGTTCGGCCATCTGATCATAGATGCGGCGAACATGGGGAGCCATCTTGTAGGTCACGGTGCCGGCCACGATCATACAGTCCGACTGGCGGGGCGAGAAACGCATCACCTCGGCGCCGAAGCGCGCGATATCGAAGCGGGAAGCAGCCACGCCCATGAGCTCGATGGCGCAGCAGGCCAGTCCCATCGGCATCGGCCAGACGGAACTGCTGCGAAGCCAGTTGATCACCGCATCTGCGCGGGTCACAACAACTTCGCCTTCGATTTTTGTGTTATAATTCAGGTCGGTGGTAGCAGAAACCATGGTCGTTGGTTGGTCTGGCACTGGGTCGGTTAAGGTCGCTAACCCGCGCACCGTAGCACCCGCGCAGGGTCGCGCAAGCGCTTTTAAGGCGCATATTTTTGCATCTGCGCAACGGGGAAGCCTACGCCTCAATTCTGTGGATTTTCACCATTGACCCGAGCGAATGGAAACTTCTTCCTCTGCCCCTTCACTCGTCGGACGAGCCTTTTTACCGAGGTCCGCTCGATCATCAAACGGAGAGGTGGCAGAGTGGTCGAATGCGCTCGCTTGGAAAGCGTGTGTAGGGAAACCTACCGAGGGTTCGAATCCCTCCCTCTCCGCCAGTTTTCCCCTTCGATAAGAAGGGGTTAGGTTTTGGATGAAGCTAGGTTGCCCAGTTTACGTGGCAACCTAAGCCTGAATCAGTCAGCGGTCGCTTTCAGACGCGCGGATGGATTCTTGGTTCATCGCTGATTTGCGACGCACGCGACCGGCTGGATTTTTACTGCCCGCACCGCCCGCAGATCCGTTTTCGGGAACCACTAAAAACTTCCTGCAAAACCACACGGGACCCGCTTTCCACCATCAGAGCGGTCTTTCCTCAAACGGATCTTCGGCTAGATCGAATGCCAACCAAGGTGACGCATCCGCGTTAAAAATCTCCTTGCGCGTAGGCGAGCGCCAGCCGCTCCAAACACGGTCGCATTGATGGGGAAGCGCGACCACCGATGGCATCGATATTTCGGCGCGATCATGCTCGCAGCGCCACGATCGACCGTCTGCCCAAGCGCGCGTCATTGCAGGCAGATCAATTAGCGAGACGACGTCGTCAGATCGGTAGCCGGGAGTCGAACCCGGGGCACCGTGCACCAATAACGGAACGCGCACACTTTCCTCGTGAGGCCAGCCTTTGCGGAAAAGTCCGTGCGCGCCGTGCATATCTCCGTGCACCGATGTGAAGACCACGATGTCGGGCCCTCCCTTTTCTCCCAGTCGCAGATTACTGAGCAACAGGCCCACACACTTATCCGTCGCTTCTATGTGCGCATAATAACCAGCCAGTTCGTCCCTCGCTTTCTTTCTGAGCACCAGATCATCCGTGACGTTGTTCCTGAGGACTAACTTTTCAGGATCGTAAGTGTCGATTCCCCCCGCCCGAGCCGCATAGGGCGGGTGCGGTGATTCAAGACTGACCACGGCAAACCACGGACGATCATCACGTCCTCCGCTGATCCACCATTCCTCCGCCCGATCAGCCAAGACTTCGGCCTGATAGCCCTCAAACTTCACCGGCTCACGCAATCGCGATCCGTGCAGCCACGGATCGTTCAGCAAGAAACCGCCTTCAAATCCTTCCCAAAACTCAAAACCGCCCCGCGCTTCCGGCGGCACGATCATCCTGGCGTGCGTCTCGCCCACCAACGCAGCCGCAGGATCGCGCTCCGCGAGATGCCACTTGCCAAAGAACGCGGTCTTATAGCCGCGGTCGTTCATGTCGTGGGCGATCGTCCGCGCGTTGAGCGGCAACGGATCGTAGTAATCGCGCACGCCGTTCTCCGGTGAACGCACACCGGTCATCAGTGCCGCGCGCGCAAAGGGCCCGAACGGATGCGGCGTCACGGCCTGCGCGTAGTTCACTGAGCGCGCGGCCAATGCGTCGAGGTGTGGCGTGCGGGCATTCACATCACCCGCATAACCACACGCCTGCGCCCGCCACTGCGTGGTGACGATCCAGAGGATGTTGGGCGGCCGCTCCGAAGACATGCCGACTATCACGCCGAAGCCGCAGCGTCCGTGCAACCTTTCGCGCCGGACTCGCCAGCCAAAGTAACCCATGGGCTATTTTGGCTGGGTCGCCTCACTCGATTCAGGCGGTTTATTTCACGAACTTCACCGCGTCAGCAATCACGTGGCCGGACGTGCCGGTGTTGGAGATGGTCACCGTGCCTGCGGTGCCCGCATTGAAGTTATAGGTGCCGAGCAGAACCCACGCACCGTTGTTGATCTGCTGATCCACGATCACCGTTTTGCTTCCACCCGCATGAGCGATCGTCACCGGCACATTACCAGGCCGGGAACTGCCGGCGGAAAACATCATGTAGACGTCGTAAGCGCCAGAGGAAGGAAGGGTTGGCGCATAGACGACGCTCTTGGTTCCTTTGCCGGCGTTGCCGTCGGTCAGGTAATCGGAACCGTAATAGCCGATGGATGATGAACTCGTCGTCCAAGCTCCGTTGATCG
>JBEVND010000493.1:0-8644 GCA_040508285.1 Rariglobus sp.
GCAACGCCGCCTGCGTCAACGCACGCACCATGTAGGTGTTGTTCACCGTCACCATGCGCGTCTGCACGGGCAACGGACGGCTGTAAACACCACCGCCCACCGTCGTCCATCCCGCGGACGGCAATACGATCGCTGTGGTGAGGATCGGCTTCGATCCCGTGCCGTAAGCACCATAAACGATCCGGTTCGCCGACGTGCCTGAGCCCGAAGGCACCAGCGTGGCGTCGCGATAAACGCCGCCGGCCTTGAACAACACCTGGTCGCCGGCCACCAGCGCGGTCGCGTTGACCTTGGCGATGGTCGCCCAAGCATTCGCATCGCTCAAACCGTCGGCGAGGTCGCTGCCGCCCGGCTTCACGTGATAGGTTGCGGCAAAGGCAGAAACGGCGGACAAGGCGCCGGCCAATACTGTCGTCAAAATACGAATACGCAGGAGCGTCTTCATTTTTCCTCCGGGGTTTGGGGTTGGGGTGCGGACGAACTAAACGCCACGGGGTATCAAGCCCGTGACTGCATCGCGCAACCACCCCGTCTGTTTACCCGTAATCCCTCCGCCCGCGGAAACGACCTTACTCTGTGCCGAAGACCGCCTTCGAATAATTTTCCGCGCTGAACGGCTGCAAGTCCTCCGGCTGTTCACCAAGGCCGAGGAAATAAATCGGCAGTTTCAACTCGCGCCAGATGCCGACGATCGCACCACCGCGGCTCGTCCCGTCGAGCTTCGTCACCACGAGTCCGGTGATCCCAAACGCCTTGTGAAACACCCGCGCCTGCTCGATCGAGTTGGTGCCGAGCGAACCGTCCACCACCAGCCACGAATGATGCGGCGCGGTCGGATCGGTCTTTTGCAACACGCGGCGGATTTTCGCCAGTTCATCCATGAGGTTGCTCTTCGTGTGCAGACGTCCCGCTGTGTCCACGATTAGGTAATCGCAACCGCGGGCCTTGGCCGCCTGCATCGCATCGAACGCCACCGCCGCGGCATCGGCACCCGTGTGGCTCGCCACGATGGGAAGATCCAGACGCGTCGCCCACGACTTCAATTGCTCCACCGCCGCCGCGCGGAACGTATCGCACGCCGCCAACATGACGGACTTGCCGTCCTGCTTGAGCAACCAGCCGAGCTTCGCCGACGTGGTGGTTTTGCCTGAACCGTTGACGCCAATCATCACGATTACGGTCGGCGCCGAAGGTGCGGTGGTGAGTTCGCGTTCGCTGCCAGTGAGCACGCGCTTGAGCACGGCCGAGCCAATCGCAGCAGCATCGCGGCCCCGCAGATCTTTGTCCTTTTTGTAGGCGGATTTGATTTCCGAGAGAATTTCCTCGGTGGTCTCGACGCCAAAATCGGCGGTGTAAAGCGCTTCCTCGAGCGTCTCGATCGACGACGCATCGATGGAGCGTCCGCCGAAGATGCCGCGAGTTTTTTCAGAGATCGCCGCGACGGTCTTGGAGAAGCCGTCCTTAAATTTTTTGAAGAGACCGAACATTTTTTAAAAGTCGTGGGTTGCGAGTGGCGGGTCGTGAGTAGAAGTCCGTCAGCCCGCCACGCTCGCTACTCACTATCCGCTACTTGCTACTTCCCGTCACTCCGCCTTCTCGACCTTGCGGGCATCGCGTCCGAGCTGGTCCTTCAAGCGATCGAGGATGCCGTTGATAAAGCGCTTGGCGTCGGCGTTGGAGAACTCCTTCGACAGGTCGATCGCTTCGTTGATGGAGACGACCGGCGGGATGTCCTTGCGGTAAACCATCTCGAAGATCGCGAGACGCATGATCGCGAGATCGATCTTGGCGATACGGTCAAAATCCCAGTTGTGCGCGAGACCGCGGATACGCCCGTCGATGTCGGCGATGTTGGTGATCACGCCGTTAATCAGCTCCTCGCCAAACGCGTAGTGATCGCGCGGCTTCTCCTGTGTATCGAGAAACGTGCGGATGTCGTCAGAGAGGTTCTTCGGAGTGTTCAAACTCCAGGCGAAGAGGAACTGCAAGGCAGCCACGCGGCCATCGCGACGCTGGGCAAAGAGGGCTTTGTTACTACTCATTTGGAAAAGGATTTTTTAAGGGCGGCCATCTCGAGTGCGGCGGCGGCGAATTCGGTGCCACGGTTAATGGAGCCGGTGGTGCGGGCCTCGGCTTGCGCGAGGTTGTTGACGACGATCACGCCGTTGATGACCGGGATGTCGGTGTCGAGCGACACGCGCATCAACGCGGCGGCGACGGCATCACCGACCATCTCGTGGTGATTGGTGTCGCCGGCAATCAAGACGCCAAGCGTGATCACCGCATCGAAACGATTGGTGTCAGCCAGTTGTTGAGCGGCCCACGGAATCTCGTGGGAACCGGGAACCCGCACCGTCTCGATCGCGGCGGCAGGCACGCCCGCGTTGATCAACCAGCCCTGAGCGCGATCGACCAGCGCATCCACCAGCGCGCTATTAAAACGGGCGGCAACGATGCCGATGCGGCAATCGGCACCGGAAACGGACAGAGGCTTGGGCGCGTCGAGGCTCATGTGAAAGAAGTAAAGGACAGGTGTGCGAAGGCGGGCGCGCCTCGGCAACCTATTTTCCGCCGACCGGCACCAGCTCCACGATCTCCAGATCGTAGCCGTCGAGGCCCACGACTTTACGAGAGCTGTTGGAAAGCAGCCGAATCTTGCGCAGGCCAAGTGCAACAAGGATCTGTGCACCAATGCCGTAGTCGCGGAAGCTCATGCCGGTGCCGTGGCGTGCAGCCAGCCGATCGATGACGTCGGCACCGCCCTGCGCGTGCTCCATATACAGCACCACGCCGCGGCCGGCCTGGCTGATCGCTTCGAGCGAGCCGATCAACGCATCATGGCTGTCCGAACCGCGTTGGCGGAAAAGATCGCTGAGGAGATTTTCGCTGTGAACACGCACCAGCGTCGGCTCCTGATCGAGCCCGCCGAGGACAAACGCGAAGTGGTGCCGGCCATCGAGTTTGTTGCGGAAAATGTGCAGCGTGAAGTCACCGTATTCGCTCTCGAACGGTCGCACGCAGACTTGCTCGACGAGCTTGTCGCGGCGGTGGCGGTATTCGATGAGGTCGGCGATCGAGACGAGTTTAAGGCCGAACTTTTTCTTAAATTCGATGAGCTCCGGCAGACGCGCCACCGTGCCGTCGTCATTGAGAATCTCGCAGATGACGCCGCTCGGGTGGAGACCCGCCAGCGAAGCCAGATCGACGGCCGCCTCGGTATGGCCGGCGCGTTCAAGCACGCCGCCGTCCCGGGCGCGCAAGGGGAAAATATGTCCGGGTTGAACCAGCGCCTCGGGTTTGGCCTCGGGATCGGCGAGGAGCGAGATCGTGCGCGCACGGTCGTAGGCGCTGATGCCCGTGGTGATGCCTTCGGCGGCGTCGACGGAAACGGTGAACGCGGTTTTGTGAGACTCGCGGTTTTCCTGCACCATCGGGTTGATGCCGAGGCGACGAAGCTGGGCCCCGGTGGTCGGCGCGCAAATCAGCCCGCGTGCGTGACGGATCATCATGTTAACCGCTTCGGGCGTCGCCTTCGAGGCCGCCATGACGAGGTCGCCTTCGTTTTCACGATTTTCGTCATCGGTCACGATGATGATTTTCCCATCCGCGATATCTTGGATCGCGGACTCGATGGAGTCGAACGGTGAGGCGGCTGCAGGAAGGGCCATGAGGCGATCACCGTCGCCAGCGCATGCCTTTATGTCAATGAAGCGGGAACGGAAGATGGCCTATGTTCTCAGGTTGCATGCCAAGTGCGTGGCCCTATGCATGGCGCTAATCCTTATGCGTAAAATCCTCGAAAACCTTGAGCTCGTTCTTACGGGTGCGGGACTGCTGGTCATCTTCGTCGTCCACCTGATCTTCAGAGGAAACGAAAATTCCTGGATGCTCTCCGCAGTCACGGCGGTCGCGGTGGGCGTGCTGCACGGGTTCATTTTCTGGCTCGTGCGCCGACGCCAGCGAACCATCCGCCGCCGTGCGCTACAAGAGGCGGAACAGATGCTGAAGGACGTGGTAAACAATCAACTTTGCGTGATCACGTTCGCGGTCGAGATGCACAAGCGTGAAGAGATCAGTTTCAAAACTGCGCACGAACACATCACCGACTCCGTCGGCAAGGTGCACGTGGTGTTGAACGATCTGTCCGAAGAATCGCTCGAGTTGTGGAAATCCAAATACAAAAAAGGTCTTCCGCCCATGGATCCCGGCCACGCCTTGTAAGGCGGTTCAACATGCGTTTCCGAATCACTCACCGCACCGTTTATCGCTACGCTGGCTCCGCTTCGGAGTCATTCATGGAGGCGCGCCTCACGCCCACGACCGATGAATCGCAGCAGCTTTTGTCGCGTGAACTCGTCGCCACACCTGCGGCAAACATCCACAGTTACACCGACTATTTCGGAAACACCGTGGAGACGTTTTCGATCGTGCAACGCCACCGTGAACTCCTCCTCGAAAGCGTCTGTGAAGTGGAAACCACACCGAGCCCGCCGCCCTCCGCTGCGTTGGAAATAAGCGTGTCGGAGGCGCGACAGATTTACCGCAGTGAGAAGCTCAAGCTCTTCGAGTATCTCATGCCTTCGGAAGCGATCAACCTCGGGCCCGAGGTAAACGCGTTGGCCAATAAACTGTTCAAACCTGGCGATCTGCTCGGGGTGTCACTCCTGCGTTTGAATAACTGGATCAAGACCCAGTTCCGTTACCTCGCCGGCTCGACGCAAATCGATACGCCGGTGACCGTCGCTCTCAAACAACGCAGCGGCGTGTGCCAGGATTTTGCCCAAGTGATGATCGCGATTCTGCGCTCGGCGGAAATCCCCGCGCGCTACGTCACCGGCTACATCGAAACCGAGACGCAGCGCAAAGCCTCCGAAGCCAAACGCGCCCCGGCGCTCATCGGTGCGAGCGAGAGCCATGCATGGGTCGAAGTTTATCTTCCCGGCGGTTTCTGGTGGCCGCTCGATCCGACCAACGACTGCATCGCCGGTGAACGTCACGTGAAGATCGCGGTGGGCCGCGACTATCATGACAGCACGCCCACTCGCGGGGTCTTCAAAGGCACGCACACGGAAAAGCTGTCCGTGGCAGTTGTGATGCAACGCTTGTAACGACGATCACGAACGCCAAGCGCGCGCGGGGCTATTCCCGTGCCGCGTGCACACTCCCGCGCGGGAAGAAAAGCCAGGCGACCTGCCGGCGTTTGTGTCCAGCCCCTCGGAGGTCGGCGACCGACTGCGTTTGGTGCGCAGCGTTCGCTTTATGTGTATCCGACGCGCCACCTCCCGCCTACCCGTGACGCTTGGCCTGCGCTTTCATTTCCTGCCAACGCGCCAAGCGTTCGACGATGCGCGACTCGAGTCCGGCGGCTTTCGGTTCATAAATCGCCAACGGTTTCTCGAGGTAATCCTGGCCCGAAATATTCTCAGGATAATCGTGCGAATAACGGTAGCCTTTGCCGTGACCGTTTTCCTTGCTGGCTTTGCCACTCTTGTCGCGCAGAGGCAGTGGCACCGGTTGAACCGGTTGCGTTTTCAGCGCGTGATGCGCCGCGGCCAACGCGAGCGTGGCGGAGTTGCTCTTCGGTGCGCACGCGATGTGGAGCGTGGCATGCGCCAGCGTAAGTTCGGCTTCCGGCAAACCCACAAACTCGCAGGCATGATGCGCGGCCACGGCCAGCGGCAACGCAAACGGATCGGCCAGTCCCACGTCTTCGCTCGCAAGGATCACGAGACGCCGGGCGATGAATCGCGGGTCTTCACCACCGGCCAACATTTTCGCGAGCCAATACATCGCAGCATCCGGATCGCTGCCGCGGCAGCTTTTGATGAAGGCCGAGATCGTGTCGTAGTGCTCGTCTTCGTCGGCATCGTAGCGGATGCGACGCTCGCGGGCGAAGACCTCCAGCTCTTGCTCCGTGACCGCTGACCGCTCGGGCAACGACAGGACGATCACTTCAAGGGCGTTGAGCGCGCGGCGCAGATCGCCATCACAAAGCACCGCGAGATCGGCGAGGACTTTTTCGTCAGCCGTGCACCCGCGCGCACCAAGTCCGCGTTCGGTATCCGCGAGCGCCCGCGCCAGCACTCCCGCAACTGCGCCCGCCGGCAGCGGCTCCAAACGGAAAAGATGACTCCGCGAGAGCAGCGGCGGGTTAACATAAAATCCCGGGTTATGCGTCGTCGCGCCGATCAAGCGCACGTAACCCTCCTCCACGTCGGGAAGGAGGAGATCCTGTTGCGATTTGTTAAAGCGATGCAGCTCGTCGATAAAAAGCAGTGTCGGTGTGTCGGGCAGTCGGCGCGCCGTGGAGAGAATCTCCCGCAGCTCCGCGACGTTGGACATGACGGCATTAATCCGCACGAAGCGGCTCTGCGTTTCGTGCGCGATGACCTCGGCAAAACTGGTTTTACCGCAACCAGGCGGCCCGTAGAAAATCAGACTGCCGAACCGGTTGCTCTTAATGAGCCGCGTGAGCAACCCATCGGCTCGCGTGAGATGCTCCTGCCCTACGATGTCCGCGAGCACCCGCGGTCGCATCCGTGCCGCGAGCGGTTGTGCGGCGGGGCGGACCTTGGCCGCCGGAGCGGAGGGCGCTACGACAGCAGATTCGCCAAATAGGTCGGACTGATCGGAAGACGCCATGTTTAGGGCAACTAATGCACACAAATCTTCACTTATAAAACGGTTTTAAGATTAGTGTTCATTTACACGCATTAGTCGCTACCAATCAGCCTTATGAATAGCCGCAGCCTCGGACATCGCGCCCCGCTTTTATGGGTGTTGCTGCCGCTGATTGCCGGACTCGTCGCGGGAAAACTCGAATGGGTGCCACTCACCCCCATGTGGTGGGCGGTCACTGCAGTGATTTGCACAACGGTGGCGTTGGTCTGGCGGCGCGCGTGGGGTCCCGCATTGGTGATCGGGGTTTTTCTCAGCGCCGCGACGCTCTACGAAATTCGCCGAGGTCGCCTTAGCGATTGGGATTCTCTGCCTCCGCGCGAAGTGCGCGTGACGCTGGAAATTGATCGCGTTTTCCCGCCCAAACCCGAGGTGCGCAGCATTAGCGGGCTTGGGCGTTTGGTGGTCGCGGAACCGCATCTGCGAGAACTCGCCGGCCAAGCCGTGTATTTTTCCCTCACCGCCAAACGCGGCGAGGCGACCCCGATCCGGTCAAGCCGGCTGGAAGTAACCGGCGTGCTGCAAACCCTTCCGCGTAATCCAGACGTGGATACGTTTGAAGGTTACTTGGCCAGCCAGGGCATGAACTTCAAACTCACCCGGGCACGCGTCACCGGCGAGATCACGAAAGCAGGCGCGTATCAGATTTTCTGTGACGCGGCGCTCCAGCGGTTCAACTCGATCCTGCAACGAGGCATCGAAACTTATCCGGCTCAAGTCGGGGTGTTGCGGGCCATGCTCCTCGGGCAACAGCAGGAGCTCAGCGACGATCAAAAAGACGTGTATCGGAACAGCGGAACGATGCATTTATTTTCGGTCAGCGGTCTCCATATAGCGGTGATCGCCACGGTGATTCACGGGCTGCTGGCGTTGCTGCGCATCCCCGCGTTGGGGCGCTTCGTCATCGGCGGGATTTTACTTTGGCTCTATGTCGACATAACGGGTGGAACTCCATCGGCCGTGAGAGCCTTTTTGATGGTGATGTTTTTCCATGCCTCACACGTGTTGCGCGTGCCCGGCAATCCCGTCGCCGCCCTGATCGCCTCCGCCGTGTGCGTGTTGGTGTGGCAACCGATGCAGCTCTTCACCGCGAGCTTCCAGCTAAGTTACGGGATTGTCGCTGCCCTTTTAATGCTTGGCCTGCCTCTAGGCGACCGCTGGACCGAGCGAACTGCTCTCTTCACTTACCTGCCAGACGTATCCTGGAATTGGAGACATCGCTCGATCGATTACGTGTGGCGCGCACTGGTCGGCGTGTTTGCCATCGGCATGGCAACCACCGTGGTAAGCCTGATCAGTGGCGTGGTGATCTTCCAGTTGTTCACCCCCATTTCGCTGATCGCCAATCTCGTGCTTATCCCCGTCGGCTCGTTGATCATCATCTCGGGATTTCTTTCCCTCCTGGCCGGCCTGCTTGGGCTTGGTTGGCTGGCATTGCTCCTCAATCATGCGAGCGTGATTCTGTTGATTGTGATCGAGGCGGGCGTGCGGTTTTTCGTCGCGGTGCCCGGATCCAGTCAGGCAGCGCAGTTTTCTCCGGTGTGGTTGGGTTACGCGGCGTTTGCCGGCCTGTTGGCGACGATCTTTTTCGGCTACGCATCCAGCTGGGAACTCAAGCGCGGAGGTTACTGGACTCCCTTTGCTTTCACCCTCGTCACCCTCTTGGTGGGAATGAACTTCATCGCTGCATCCTAGAGCAGCGGTGCGAAGCTTGATTTTCGTCCGGACGGGCACACCGTCGCCTTATGAAAAGCGCCTACGAACTCGCGATGGAACGGCTCGGCAAAACCGATCCTGATGAGAGCGTAAAATTAACGCCCGAAAAGAAGGCCCGCCTCGCGGAGATCGATCTGATCTACAAAGGCAAAATTGCCGAGCGGGAGATCTTCCTGAAAAAGAAACTCGACGAGGCATGGTCTGACGGAGAGGTCACCGAATCGGAAAAAATCCGCGCCCAGCTCGCCAG
>JBEVND010000501.1:0-7059 GCA_040508285.1 Rariglobus sp.
TGGCGGGACTGTAACCTTGAATTCGGCGCAAGCAACTTCGGGAGGTATCATGACGGTCAACGGAGCCCTTGCGCTCACGAATACAGCTAGCGGTGCATATACGCCTATATCACTCGTGGCAGGAACAGCCAAAGGCGCCACTTTGATCCTCGGCGGCGATGTGACGTTCACGGGAAACTCTACCAATATCAACACCACCACGATTAACGCCGCAGCTGGCACGGTGCTCGGCAAAATCGACCTCAATGGTGGCACGCGGACATTTACCATCAACGATGGAGCGGCCGCTGTTGACCTCACAATTCTCCCCTCAATTCAAAACGGCGGCCTCATTAAAACCGGCGCTGGCACCCTCGCGCTCTCCGGCCTCAACACCTACTCTGGCAACACCACCGTCAACGCAGGCGCGCTTACGCTCACCGACACTGGCGCACTCACGTTCTACATCGGCGCGAACGGCGTGAACAACCAAGTCACCGGCACGGGCACGGCGACCTTCAACGGCACGTTCAACCTGGACTTTACCAGCGCAGTCGCCGCAGACGGCAGCACGTGGAGCCTCGTGTCTGCACTGAACAGCAGCTACGGCACGTCGTTCGCCGTCCAAGGCTTCACCCAAAACGCCGATGTTTGGACCAACGGCAGCGGCTGGAGCTTCTCCGAATTAAGCGGCGTCCTCAGCTACTCCGCCGTTCCCGAGCCGTCGACCTACGCGATGCTCGGCGGCGCCGGTGCCCTCATGGCCGCGATCGGCCTGCGCCGCAAAAAACGCACCCCCTAAAACTGACCGCCGCCCCTCCGCCGTCCCGGCCCGGCACGCACTTCGCGCCGGGCCACGCGTCAATCAGCCCGGCGCACGTTCCACAAAACCCATCCCTTTCCCAATGCCTAACGTTCCCAACCTCCTCCGTCGCTGTCTTCTGATCGCCGCGGGCTTGGTGTCTGTAACCGTGTTTCCACTACATGCGCAGACTCCGGCCGCGGTCACTCCCGCCGTCTCGCTCATCGAAAATTCCAACATGGAAACCGATGCCGATGGCGACCAATGGCCCGACGGTTGGCCTCAGCTTAAAACCGGCGGTTCGTGGGAGACTGAGGAAGGCAATCGTTTCATCCGCCTCAACAGCGCCACGCCCGGCGAGATGGTGCTCATGTATCGCGAGATCGTCATCCCTGCGGGCGTCAAAGCCATTGAACTCACCTGGCGCCAGCGGGTGACGGGCCTCAAGCGCGGCAAACAATCCTGGTTTGACGCCCGCATCATGCTCGAGTTCTCCGACGCAGATCGCGGCAAAGTCACTCCGGCCCCCAAACCCGCCGCCACCACCAAGGACACCGACGGCTGGGTCACCCGCACGACTTCATTTCTCGTCCCCGAAGGCGCGCATTTCCTGAAGTTCATGCCTGCGCTGTTCAATGTTCAGGCCGGCACCTTTGACCTCGATGACGTCGTCCTTAAATCAGTCGACGCCGCCCCGATTAAAGCCGCGGAAGATCAAGCCGCCGCCGCCCGCGCCGAAAAACTCGCCGCTCAAACCACCGCCAACCAAGCCAAGGTTGCCGCCAAACTCGAAGCCGGCGGCGCCATCCTTTCCAACGGCAATTTTGAAACCCCCAACAAAGCCGGCGACCGTCCCGCCGACTGGGGCAACGCCGGCACTTGGGGCACTGACGAAGACGGCAACCGCTTCCTCCGCCTCACCAGCACCGAGCCTGGCAAGACCGTGATGACGTTCCGCTCCATCACCCTCCCCGCCGGCGTCAAAGCCCTCGAACTCACCCTGCGTTGGCGCATCACCAATCTGAAACCCGGCGCGATGGGCTGGCACGACGCCCGCATCATGATGGACATCAAAGACGCCTCCGGGAAAAAACTCTCCCCGAGCCCCGGCGCACTTTACTCGCGCAACAACACCAAGGACGGCGCCTGGCTTGAGCGCACCACCAGCTTCCTCGTTCCCGAGGGAGCCGTGACCCTCGATCTCATGCCGTCGCTCTTCGAAGTGAAGGCCGGCACGTTCGACCTCGACGACATCGTCCTCAAGCCCACCGATCCCTCCATCATCCTCGCCAAGCAAAAAGCTCGCGAAGAAGCCGCCATCAAAGCCCGCGTTCCTGTCGAGACCGACAACAAGGCCAAGTGGCCGCCCGCCATTAAAGCCAAGGGTAACCGCATCGTCACGATCGACGGAGAAAAGGAAGTCTGGCTCCAAGGCGTTAACGTTCCCTCCCTCGAGTGGAGCGTCACCGGCGAACAGGTCCACAAATCCGTCGTCGTCGGCATCGACGAATGGAAGGGCAATGTCATCCGCCTCCCCGTCAAACACGACTTCTGGTTCGGTCGCAAAGGCCAGACCGACGGCGGCGATGCCTACCGCGCCATCGTTGACCAAGTCATCACCCTCGCCGCCAACCGCGGTGCCTACGTTGTCCTCGACCTCCACGTTTACCGCGCTCCGAAGGACGAGTATCTCGAGTTCTGGACCGACGCCGCCGCCCGCTACAAAAATCACCCCGCGCTCATCTTCGACTTGATGAACGAACCGTTCGACACGTCATGGGAAGTCTGGCGCAACGGTGGTTTTGTCGGCGAAAAACTCACGCCCGATCAAGCCGCGTTCCTCACCGAGGAAGAAAAGGCCAAAACCCGCGGCTTCCAGTCGCCCGGCATGCAGAAGATGCTCGATACCGTCCGCGCCACCGGTGCCAAGAACATGGTGCTCGTTGGTGGCCTCGACTACGCCTACCGCCTCGACGGCATCATGGAGGGCTACGGCCTCGATGACCCTAAGGGCCAAGGTATCATCTACGCCTGCCACATTTATCCATGGAAGAGCCAGTGGCAGAAGATGCTCCTCAACGCCGCCGCCAAATACCCGATCCTCCTCGGCGAGGTCGGTGCCGACGCCAAGAAGATGACCTTCATGCCGCTCGAGCAGCAGGAAGACTGGGAGACGTGGACCCCCGCCATCCTCGGCCTCATCCAGCAGCACAGGCTCAACTGGACCGCCTGGTGTTTCCACCCGAGCGCCAGCCCGCGCATGCTTCTCGATTGGGATTACACACCGACGCCCTTCTGGGGCCAGCAGGCCAAGGACGCCATGGGCGGCAAGCAGTTCCCGCCCCCTGATCGCCTCCGCTAAAACCTGGCGGAGCAAGGGCCTCACCTCGAGTGAGGCCCTTTTTTGCCGCCCCGCATTTCGACGCGGCCCCGCCATCCATTCTCGATAACGCCCAGCCCGATTTTCTCGCTTTCAATCCATGTCGCACCTTCGCCTCTCGCAGCTCAAAAGCCTTCTGTTCTTCGCAGGCCTGCTAGCCGTAGTTAGTTTACCACTACGCGCTCAACCCGCCTCGCCAGCCGCCACCCTCATCGAAAACTCCCGCATGGAGACCGACGCCGATGGCGACAACTGGCCCGATGGTTGGTCCAAACCGCCCGCCGGCGCCACATGGGAAACCGAGGGAGGAAACCGTTTCCTGCGTTTAACTAACGCCACTCCGGGAGCCACCGTATCCCTGAGCCACACCCTGCCGATTCAAGCGGGCGCCGAGAACATCGAGATCAGCTGGCGCCAGCGCATCAGCAATCTCAAGACAGGCCCCGGAGCCGGTTCCGATGTCCGCATCCAGATGGAGTTTCTCGACGCCAATGGCGCGAGGATCCTGCCCGAACTCCGCATCCCGTCCTACCGCCAAAACAGCTCCGGCTGGGAACCCAAGTTCGGCCGCATTCCGATTCCGCAAAACGCGCGCGCCTTCAAGTTGAGCCCGACGTTGATGCAGCTCGAGAGCGGCACCTACGATCTCGATGACATCTCCGTTGCCACCGCAGCCTCCAAGCCCGCGACCTCCGCGTCACCGATCGCTGCACCCGCGGCCGCCGTGCCTGATCCTGCCGCAGGCAACACTGGCAACACGCCTCGCACCAGCGGAATGCCTCCCGAGCTACGCGTCCAAGGCAACCGCCTCGTCACCGTCAAAGGCGGCAAAGAGGTCTGGCTCCAGGGAATCAACGTCCCCTCCCTCGAATGGAGTGTGAAGGGCGAACGCATTCTCAAATCCATCGGCATCGGCATCGACGACTGGAACGCCAACGTCATCCGCCTCCCCGTCAAAGGTGACCACTGGTTCGGCAAGGGCACCAAACACAACGCCCAGACCGACGGCGGCGCCGCCTATCGCGAACTCGTTGACCAAGCCATCGCCCTCACCGCCTCCAAAGGCGCCTACCTCGTCCTCGATCTCCACCACTACCGAGCCCCCCGGGCCGAAGATCTCTTGTTTTGGACGGACGCGGCCACGCGCTACAAAAACCATCCTGCCGTCATTTTCGATCTCCTCAACGAACCCCACGGCACCACCTGGGAAGTCTGGCGCGACGGCGGCTTCATCGAGGACAAAAAAAAGGCTGGAGACGAAGACACCTTCCTCAGTGCCGACGAAAAACTACACAACAAGCGTGGCTTCGTCTCCCCGGGCATGCAGAAGATGCTCGATACGGTTCGCGCCACCGGCGCCAAGAACATCGTCGTAATTGGCGGGCTCGACTACGCCTACGACCTCACCGGCATCGCCCCTTACCCGGCGGTCGGCGACCGTCCCGGCAGCAGCACAGGCTATCCTCTCACCGATAAATCCGGCAACGGCATCATGTATGCCTCGCACGTTTATCCGTGGAAAAAATCATGGCAGAAAAAGTTTCTCGATGCCGCCGCCAAGCACCCGATCCTCCTCGGCGAAGTCGGCGGCGACGCCAAGAAGATGAGCTTCATCCCAGCCAATCACCAAGAAGACGTGGCGACTTGGGTCCCCGCGATGCTGGGCCTCATCCAAAAACACCGCCTCAACTGGACCGGCTGGTGTTTCCACCCGAGCGCCAGCCCCCGCATGTTGGCCGACCTCAACTACACGCCCACGCCCTTCTGGGGACAACCCGCCAAGGACGCCCTCGCCGGCAAGAAATTCCCCGAGCCCGCCAAACTCCGTTAACCCGCCATGTCCTCCATCCTCCGTCTTCTGTCCTCCGCCCTCCTCACCTCCTCCGTCCTTCTCGCCAACACCCCCGCACCCGTGGTCCCCGCAAAACCCGTCGATCCCACCCGCACCGGCAGTCGCGCCTACCCGACCGACCCGGCCCCCGAAACACCCAACCCCGCCAAGTGGCCCAAGGAGCTCAAAGTTTCCGGTAACCGCTTGGTGGATACAGACGGAAAGGAAGTCTGGCTCCAGGGCGTGGCCATCCCCGGCCTCGAAATCCGTCCCGAAGGCCACGGTGCCGTCCACGCCACCATCGAAGCCATCGAAAACTGGAACGCCAACGTCGTCCGCCTCGCCGTGACCGACAGCTTCTGGCGCGGCGAAGGCAAACCCGGCAAGGAAACCGTCGGCCAGACCGACGGCGGCGCCGCCTACCGCGCCATCATCGAAAACGCCGTCAACGCCGCCGCCAACCGCGGCGCCTACCTCGTCCTCGACCTCCACGTGTTCCGCGCCCTCCGCCCCGAACACCTCGCGCTCTGGACCGAACTCGCGACCCGCTACAAAAACCACCCCGCCGTCCTCTTCGACATCATCAACGAACCCCACGACATCAGTTGGGAAGTCTGGCGCGACGGCGGCTTCGTGGCCGTCAAAAACAAAAAGACGATCGACGAATCCGCGTTCCTCAGCGCCGAGGAGAAACGCAAAAACTCCGGCTTCGACTCCCCTGGCATGCAAAAAGCCGTGGACCACATCCGCGCCCTCGGCGCACGCAACATCATCATCGCCGGCGGACTCGACTGGGCCTACGACCTCTCGGGTGTCGTGGACGGCTACGAACTCCGCGACACCAAGGACGGCAACGGCATCATGTATTCGTCGCACATCTACCCATGGAAAAGCGACTGGGCCGGCAAGGTCCTCCGCGCCGCCGAGAAACACCCGCTCTTCCTCGGCGAAGTCGGCGTGGACAAAGTTAAAATGGATTTCCTCCCGCTTGACCGCCAGGAAGACGCTGAGACGTGGGCTCCCGATATGCTCGGCCTCATCCAGAAGTATCGCCTCAACTGGACCGGCTGGTCCTTCCACACCTGGGCCACGCCCGTGATGCTCGCCGACTGGAATTACAAGCCCACGCCCTTCTGGGGCCAGCCCGCCAAAGACGCCCTCGCCGGCAAGAAGTTCGAACTCAAGAAACTCCGCTGAGTTTCCCGCATCTCGGAGTCGTGTGCGGAGCGTTGCCCGTCCCGTCAGTAATGGAAGAACCGACGTCGCATCGCTCCGCCACCCAGCCGCCCGCCATCGTTGCCCCCTCATAGCCGCGAGCATCAATCGGGCTGCTCGGCGGCGTTCACTCAACAGGGCAAGTCGGCCTCCGATGACCGGCGACCATCGCTGTCTCACTTGGCAACTGCTCCTCACCTGTCCGCACCTCGCCCTGCTCTATCATCCAAGGCGATCTCCTTGGGCAGGCGTGCCCAGAGACGTCACGCCACCTCGGTCCATTCGCCCTCCAGCAACAGCGTCGTCGGATTCCCCGGCATCCCTCGCTCATTTCGGTGTAGTTGAGCCATCACCATATCCACTGCACTCGCCGCGATCATTTGCGGGGCGACGCGCAAGCACGAGACGCCCGGCTTGGGCGTATCCAATGACACGATACGTTTTATTCGGGGAAGCGTCTGCAGCCATTCGATCGTCTCGTCAGGCGGATTCATCCCGAAAACCACCCCGTCGGCTTTGGTCTCGGTGAGCCATCTCGCCACCTCGGCCCGGCGTGCGGGCAACCCGAATCGCACCAACCCCAACGCTTGCTCGGCTGACAGCGGATGGTTCTCAACGAACGCCGCCCGGTGCACCCCGTGATGACGACGGTGATGTGGCTCAAACAAAACTCCTGCCGGCCGCAAACAGCCTGACTCTCGCAACCGATCCATCGCCATCCACATGATACGGTAGTTGTTTTCACCCACCCGATGGAGCGGCGGATCAAACTCCGAGTTGCCGATCAACACGCATGAGAAATGCGCCCAACTCCACTGCACCGTCGCCTTGATCGCATGGACCGGGGACGAA
>JBEVND010000005.1:0-10537 GCA_040508285.1 Rariglobus sp.
GTTCGTGGTGCGGTAGGCATCGAGGTCGTAGTAAACTTTGCCTGAGCACAGGATGAGGCGCTTGACCGTCTTGGGCGCATTGGCGTCGTCGATGATTTCCTGGAACGCGCCGGTGGTGAACTCTTCGAACTTCGACGTGGCGGCGGGAAGGCGCAGGAGCGACTTGGGCGACATCACGATGAGCGGCTTGCGGAAGTCGCGCTTCATCTGGCGTCGGAGCGCGTGGAAGTCGTTCGCCGGCGTGGTGATGTTGGCGACCTGCATGTTGTCCTCGGCACAGAGCTGGAGGAAACGCTCGAGGCGGGCAGAGGAGTGCTCGGGGCCCTGGCCTTCGTAGCCGTGCGGAAGGAGGAGCACCATGCCGCTCATGCGCTGCCACTTCGACTCGGAGGAGGCGAGGAACTGATCGATCACGACTTGGGCACCGTTGGCGAAGTCGCCGAACTGGGCTTCCCAAATGCAGAGCATCTGGGGGTAGTCGAGCGAGTAGCCGTAGTCGAAACCGAGCACAGCGGCTTCGGAGAGGAGCGAGTTATAAACACAGAAACGCTCCTGCTTGTCGTCGATGTTGAGAAGCGGGACGTATTTTTCCTTGGTATCGGAGTCGTAGAGAACCGCGTGGCGATGGCTGAAGGTGCCGCGTTCGCAGTCCTGGCCGCTGAGGCGCACAGGCGAGCCTTCGACGAGCAAGGTGCCGAAGGCGAGCGCTTCACCGAAGCCCCAGTCAACCGGACCGCCGTCCTTGTGGGCTTGGGCGCGCGTCTCGAGGATGCGTTTGATCTTGGGGTTGATTTTGAAGTTGTCGGGAACGCGCGTCAGGCCGGCGACGACCTTCGCGAGATCCTTGGCGGCGACGCCGGTCGGCACGGGAACATGGCTGTAACCGGGCTGGAAGATCGCGGTAGAGCCTTCGAACGGGCTCTTGGTTTGGCCGGCGGCGGCGTGGGCGGCTTCGGCGGCCTTGGCCTTTTCGAAGGACGCTTCCATCGCGGCGGTGTATTCGGCCTTGATGGCCTCGGCACCTTCGGCGCTGAGCGTGCTGTCTTTCACCAGGCGTTCGGAATACGGCGTGGAGATCAACGGGTGAGCGGCGATCTTCCGGTAGAGAACCGGCTGGGTGAACGCAGGCTCGTCGGCCTCGTTGTGGCCGTGGCGACGGTAGCAATACATGTCGATGACGACGTCGCGCTGGAACTTGACGCGGAACTCGAGCGCGAGGCGGGCCACGTAGCAGACCGCCTCGGGATCGTCGCCGTTGACGTGGAACACGGGCGCCTCGATGAGCTTGGCGACGTCGGTGCAATAACGCGTCGAACGGGCGTCGGACGGATTGGTGGTGAAACCGATCTGGTTATTAATGACGAGGTGAACGGTGCCGCCGGTGCGGTAGCCGGGGAGCTGCGAGAAGTTGAGCGTCTCGGCCACGACGCCCTGGCCGGCGAAGGCGGCGTCGCCGTGTCTCAGGAAAGGGCATACGCGACGACGATCGACGTCGCCACGGATGCGCTGGCGGGCGCGGGCCGTGCCCTCGACGACCGGGTTGACGATTTCCAAGTGGGACGGGTTGGCCGCCAGGCGGACCTCGACGGTCTTGCCGGTGGACGTCTTGAGCTCGGCCTCGTAGCCGAGGTGGTATTTCACGTCGCCGTCGCCGCCGACGGTGTGGGGAATGTAGTTCTCGGAGAATTGCTCGAAGAGAACGTCGAACGGCTTGCGCAGGATGTTGGTGAGAACGCTGAGACGGCCGCGGTGGGCCATGCCCATGACGAATTCTTCCACGCCGAGATCGGGTGCGTATTCGATCATCGCGTCGAACGCAGCGATCATGGTTTCGCCACCTTCGAGGGAGAAGCGCTTCTGGCCGACGAAGCGGGTGTGAAGGAACTTCTCGAAGAGCTCGGCCTTGTGGAGACGGCGGAGGATGCGCGTTTTCTGTTCGCGGGAGAAGGACGGCTGATTGTTGCAGCTTTCCATGCGGGCCTGAAGCCACTCGCGGGCATCGTGATCCTGCACGTGCATGTATTCCACGCCGATACGACCGCAGTAGGTCTGCTGGAGCGCGTAGACGATGTGCTTCAGTTTCTTTTGGCCGCCACCTTGGAAATTCGTGAGCGTAAAGGTCTCGTCCAAGTCTGCCTCATTGAGGCCGAAGTAGGAGAGTTGCAGCTTGGGATGCGGAGCCGGGGGTTCGCCGAGCGGATCGAGGTGCGCTTGCAGATGGCCGTGGGAACGGTGGGCGTTGATGTAGCGGCCGACTTGGGCCTGCTTGTGGCTGTCGATGACGTTCACTCCACCCGAGGCAACTGCGCTGATGGAGTCGCCGCCGCTGCCCAGTGCGAAGCCTTGAAAAAAGGCGCGCCACGTGGGATCCACGGAGTCGGGATTATTCAACCATGCGTTATAGGCCAACTCGATCGCTTCGGAGTTGGCACGCGTGGGCAGGGATAGTGAGTTCATGGAGGAGAAGAGCAGCAAACCGGGCGCTGGCCGGTGGGGGTTTGGATCACGCTAGGCTTGCTTTATTAAGATCTGTAATGATGAAAAATCTTTGTGAGACTGCATCACCGGTCGCTTTTACTCAAGTGTCATCCATATCCGTATCATCGTAATTATACGGTGTGAAAATTTCTTACTGCCCGTGCTTTGGACTTAATTAGTTTTGATGATCCCTATGGAAACCCAAATCAAAGAATCCCTTATCGCCCTCTTGGCTGCCATTAAAGAGTCTAATGGCTCAGTCATCGCTACAGAGATGGGGCGACTGGATGATTTCTTGGAAAAAGGTCGTTCCGCGCTCCATCCGCAACTCGTTCATTTTCTTGAGCGTAGAAGCTATGCAAAGGCGGTCATGTTCTTGGGTGGTGAGAGCGATATTCCGGTGGGGATCTGCGGCGGACGCGCGGGTAAACCCGACGCAAACTAAGGTTGCCGGCGGCGGTCAAAAAAGGCGGTTTAGGCGAGCGATCACTTTATGAGCAAAGACAAGATTTCCACGGATGGCGGGCAAAACCTGGGGCAGAATCCCTTCGGCGCACTGGGCGGATTAAACCTTCCAGCTGGAAACAAGGCTCCGACGAACGTCCCCCCAGCTGCCGTGTCGGCCGAACCCAAGGCCGCGAAAAATCGCGGTCGCGTGGATGTTTTGCGGTCCACCGCGGGGCGTGGCGGCAAAACGGTCACGATCGCCAAAAACTTTGTGGGAATCGGCCTTCCCGAGAAAGAGCAGCTCGCCAAAAAAATCCAGAAGGCGTGCGGCAGCGGGGGAACCGTGAAAGACGGGCAGATCGAAATTCAGGGAGACCAACGCGACGCGGTGGTGCGCGTTCTCACCGAGGCCGGTTTCCGGCCGGTGATGGCGGGTGGTTGAGCGGAGGCGCGGTCGGAAGACGCGGCGTTTTAGCCGAAGGTGCAGAGGCGAAAGGCGGCACGGCACAAACGCAAAGGCCGCAAAGATCGGCCAAGAAACCGATCGCAGAAGATCGATCCTAGGGCGCTTTGCGGCCTTTGGCCGGTGGACGGAGATCGCGGCGAATTGTTCGCGGGTGATTGTCGGGTCTTCGTGTTAAACCGATCGCGAATCTGTATCCGATAATTCGCTACCCGGGGCCTCTGCTTTACGCGGACAGACCGGCGGCGAGCGCGAGGGCACTCTTGGCGCGGTTCAAGATGTAGAGGTGATAACCCGGCGCGCCGTGGGCGAGGAGATCGCGGATCTGGGTGAGCGCCCAGTCGATGCCGATGATTTCGACGACGTCGGGATTCACCTCGGCGACTTCGAGGCGGCGGGCGAGGGCGGTGGGCAGCACCGAGCCGGAGAGCGTGGCAATGCGCTGAATTTGTTTCACCGAGAGCACGGGCATCAAACCCGGAACGATCGGAATGGTGATGCCGGAGGCGCGGCACTTTTCGACGAAGCGATGGTAGATCGCGTTGTCGAAGAAGAGCTGCGTGGTGATGAAATCGGCACCGGCGTCGACCTTGCGCTTGAGGTTGTCGAGGTCGACTTCGAGCGAGACGGCTTCGGGATGTTTTTCGGGATAGCCGCCGACGCCCAAACAGAAGTCAGGGTGGCGTGCCTTGAGTAGCGAGACCAGTTCGTTGGCGTAGCGCAAGCCGTCGGCCGAGGGCGTGAAGGTGGTTTCTCCCTTGGGCGGATCGCCGCGGAGCGTCATGATGTTGCGGAAACCGCCGTCGTAGATCTGGTCGGCGAGGGCGTTCAACTCCGCGCGGCTATGGCCGACGCAGGTGAGATGGGGCATGACGGTGAAGCCATACTCGTCTTTTAGAAAACGGCAGACTTGAGCGGTGCGGTCCCGGGTGGTGCCACCGGCTCCATAGGTAACCGACACGAAATCCCACGGAATCGCTTTGAGCGCGGTGGCCGTTTGGCGGAGCGCGGCAACACCGGCGTCATCCTTCGGCGGAAAAAATTCCAGCGAACGAAGCGGGCGGTTGGCAGCGAAAAGCGCGGAGATGGGCCGGTCGGGATTCATTTACGCATCAACGCATGCGGATTTGTTGATGCGTTTGCAAGCTGAGAGTCATTTTGCGGCAGACTCTGCGGGTGGGGGCGGTGGCGGCAACGCCTCGAACAGAGAGCTGGCAGCGGTCGGAATGGCATTCAGAGCGGATTCGCTGACTTGAAAAGCGCGTTTTTTCATCAGCGCGTTTACGGGGGCGGAGGCGTGGGAATGCGTGATAAATGCGAACACGGGGCCGGCAGGGAGTCGCTCGGTGAGTGTGCCAAGGAGCCCCAACGGGTCGGGTTGCAGGGCGCCAAACGCGGCGAAGTTAACGCGAGTGGCGTCGGTTTTGGCGACCGTGCGCTCCGGCTGGCGACCAAGGGCAATGGTGAGCGTTTTGCCGTCGAATGTGGTGAGCGTCACCGTGCGGGCGGTGTCGCGGGCGGCGATGGCTTGCGGCGCGTCGAGGGCGGCGGTGTCGGTGAAGCGCAGATTCGCGAGGGTGCTCAGCAACGAAGTCACGGCGTCGGGTTTCAGGCGTTGACCCTCGGGGGTGGCATTGGTCGTAAACGGCGAGGTCGCGCTGGTGCGGGAAACGGTAAACGGCGTCGAAAACGGGTAGGTGATGCTCGCGATGTCGGATGCTGAAAAACGCACGAGAGTGGTGTCGGCCCAATTACGCGACTCGACATCGAGCGAGAGATTAAGGCGTGCGAGGTAGGCTTTGTTCTCGTCGTTAAACCGCAGGTAACGGCCGCCGCCGGTGTCGGCGTTTTTTCCCAGGGTCAGATAGAGCAGGGATTTTTCGGCGGCAGCGACAACGATTTTTGTATCCGTAAACTCGAGACGGCTGATTCGGTCGGGCGACGAGGTCACGAGGCGTTCCACGTCGGTCGCGTTGAGCGTCTTTACGAGAGCGGCGAGTTTGGTGAAGTCCACCGGAAGCTGGTGGTAGGAAGCGACCTCCCAGCCGGTGTCGCCCGAACGGGTGAGGATGACGGTTTTGCCGTTCTCGGTGAGGCTGACCTGCGAGGCTTTTTCGGCGGCAGCAGTTTCTAGGATCGGTTTGCCGATGCGGGCATCACGGGCGGATGGCGGTGGCGTAGGTCGGTTCAAGAACCAGGCGGCAACCGAAACAGCGGCAAGAAGGATGACGACGATGAGAAGGTTTTTGGGCTTCATCAGGGTTCGGAAATAACGGGAGAACGAGACAGAGTGGACGAGCGGTTATTAACTGCGGCGAGCGCGATAGAACCAGAGGCCGAAGGCGCCGACGAGGAGCGGCGTGGCGAGGAGGTTGATGACGAGCAAGCGATTGCCGAGAGCGTCGATGTCTTCACGCAGGGCGCGGCGGATTTCGCGGCGCTCACGGCGCATGCCGGCTTCTTGCTTTTGGAAATCCTCAATGGCTTTTTGCATCTCGGGCGTGGCGACGAGACGGCCGCTCTCGGTGGCTTTGCCTTGGAGCTGGCTCAGCTTGGACTGCGTTTCGCTGATGCGGGTTTCGAGCGCGACGAGCTGTTCCTGGTATTTCTTTTGAGCTTCGACTTCCATGTCGCGGACGACGGTGAAAGGACGAAGTGAAGAGTTTTTACCGCGGATGGAAATCAGGTCCTGGGAGCCGGCGAGGAAGTCGAGCGAGTTGCCACCGAACGCCAGGTTGTCGTTGAGCGGTTCGGCGGTGGGCGTGCCGTAGTAGTTGAACTTGCGGATGCTGTAATCGTCGAGGAGCCAGTCCGTGTCGGCGATGACGATGAGGGTGGATTCGGCCTTGGATTCCTTGAGCTGGTTGGCATCGAAAGCAACGAGCGGCGGGCCGTCGGGGTAGGCAGTCTTGAACTTGCCTTGGAGTAACGCGGCGAGGGTGCGTTTACCAGACGGGATGATCTGACGCTCGACCTGATCGGGCGCGAGCGTTGTCAGCGTATAAGCCATCACGTCGCCGGCGCGGTCGGAGGTTTCGGCGAGCTTGGTCACGGTGACGCCGGGTTTTTCGGCGATACGGAAGCTGCCGGGTTCGATAAAGAGAAGCGACTGGAGCTGGGCGGTAGGGAGAGCCTGCTGGTTGAGCGCAGAGGCGTCGAGGGTGAGCCAGACGGGCATGCGCGTGACTTGTCCGCTGGCGGAGACTTGCACGGGCGTGGCGCGGTCGAGGTCGCCGGTGACGTTTTGGGCGTCGTAGGTGATGCCGTAGCCTTTGAGTAGATCGGGGAGATCGCTGGAGGCGTTGGTGCCGGGGCCGCCAAACTGACCGCCGCCCTGGCGTTTGAAATACTGCGAGGCGGGATCGACGGCGAGTAAAACGGGTTTTCCGCCGAGGATGAACTGGTCGACGGCGTATTGAAGTTTCAACGACACGCCTTGCGGGTGGATGATGGCGAGGGCGTTGAGACCTTCGGGGAGCGTGTCTGCCGACGGATCAATGCGGACAATATCGAAGCTGCGCTCCCATTCGGTGGCGATGAACTGGCCGGGCTCGGGCGGACGGGCGACCGGCGCCAGCGGATTCACACGTGTGGCTTGCAGCGGGAGGCTGGTGAGCAGGCCGAGCTTGGGGCGGTCGAGTTCTTGGAGGGAATGCACGATCTGCGACAGATCGTATTCGAGGAACGTCTCGCGTTGCGGGCTGAAGGAGGGGACGACCTTTTGCTGGTCGGCTTGAATGGCGACGAGACCGAAGTAAACGGGGTCGGCGGAGCCGGGGGCCGATTGAGGCTGGAGGCCGGCAGCGGCGGCGCGTTCCTCCTCGGGCGTGTCGGGCTTGGGGTGAATGATGTTGAGCGAAAGACGTCCGCCGGAAGCGCGCACGTATTGGCGCAGCATTTCCTGAACGCGGGCGGCGTAGTTTTTGTAGGATACCGGGAGACCCGCAGCGTCTTTCGAGAAGTAGAAATCGAGGACGATGGGCTCCTCGACTTTTTCGAGAATCGAGCGGGTGCCGGCCGAGAGCGTGTAGATACGCCCGGCGGTGGTGTCGCCGCGGAACGGCAGTTGCGACGCGAGGTAGTTAACGAGAACGAGCCCCGCGAGGAGGAGGACGATGACGAGGGCTTTGCTTCCGGATTTCATAGTGGGCGGAGGCGAAGGGTTAGCGTTCGAGGGCGACCACGTTCAGGAAGAGCGTGAAGCCGGTGAGCGAGAGGAAGAAAATCACGTCCTTGGGATCAATGATGCCCTTGGTGAACGCGTCGAAATGGGTCACGAAGCTGAAGTTGGCGACGAGGTCGACCGCCCACACCGGCAATACCGCGGAGAGGGCACCGTTGAACACGCTCCAGCCGAGGAACACTAAGATGAGGCACGCCAGCACGCTCAGCACGAAGCTGATGACTTGATTCTTGGTAAGCGCCGATGTGAGCGAGCAGACGCCGAGGTAGGAGCCCGCCATCAAAATACTACCGAGGTAGCTGCTCGAAATGACGCCCCAATCGGGATCGCCAAGGTAACCCACCGTGATCGCCATGGGAAAACTCAGGAGAATCGCCACCGAGAGGAAGGCCCACGCGGCGAGGAATTTGCCCGCCACGGCATCGAGTGTGGTGAGCGGCAGCGTGAAGAGCAGCTCGATGGTGCCGGTGCGTTTTTCTTCGGACCACAGGCGCATGCCCACTGCGGGAATGAGGAAGAGAAACAGCCACGGGTGAAACGAGAAGTAGCTTTCCAGCGAGGCTTGGTTGGCGCGGAAAAACTGGCCGATGAAAAACGCGAGGCCGACCGAGGCCATCAGGAAAACGACGAGGAAAACGTAGGCGACCGGTGAGCGGAAGTAGCCAAGAAACTCGCGTTTAAAGATGGGGGTTATCTGGGACATGAAGGGCGGGGGAAGCGAAGGAGCGGTTAGTGATTAACGGCTGTCAGGGGTGAGTAGAACAGGCGCTGCGGCGGGTTAGACGTCCGAGTGCGTGAGCGTGCGGAAGATCTCGTCGAGGCGGGCGCCGGGCTGGCGGGCGCGGAGCTGCGCGGGTGTTTCGTCCACGACGACCTTTCCTTGCGAAATGATGATCACGCGGGTGCAAAGCGCTTCGACCTCCTCCAGAATGTGCGTGGAGAGGATGACGGCTTTCTCGGCGGCCATGCTTTTGATGAGCGTGCGAACCTCGTTTTTTTGATTCGGATCAAGGCCGTCGGTGGGCTCATCCAGGATCAGCACGGGCGGATTATGGAGCAGGGCCTGCGCAAAACCAACGCGCTGCTTGTAGCCCTTGGAAAGCGTTTCGATGGTCTGGGCGCGGACGGATTGCAGATGCGTAAGCTCGAGCGCGCGATTGATGCGTTGGGCTTTTTCTTCGCGACCGCGGAAGCCGCGTGTCTCGGCAATGAAGGTAAGGAACTCTTCGACGGTCATCTCGCCATAGGCGGGCGCGCTTTCGGGCAGGTAACCGAGCTGTTGTTTCACGGCGACGGGTTCACGGGTGACGTCGTGGCCATTGACGATGACCGTGCCGGCGGTCGGCTGGAGAAAGCCGGTGATCATCTTCATCGTCGTGGATTTCCCCGCACCGTTGGGCCCGAGAAAACCGAGAATTTCTCCGCGGTTGACGGTGAAGCTGATGTTATCGACGGCGCGTTTGAGGCCGTAATGTTTAACCAAGCCTTTGACTTCGATCATGGAGCGAAAACAGAAGGAACGAAAAGGGGTGAAGGGCCGTGTGAAAGCGATGACGCGGATAATGTTCCGGTCAAAATTCTCAACGGCAGGGTAGATGCGTAGAAAATCCGCGAGCGCGGATTTTCAAGCGTTTTTTTGAGCCAGTGCTCAAGCGGAGGCGAGCTCTCGATCTTTCTCGGTTTTGAGGCGGAGCTGACCGCAGGCGGCGTCGATGTCGTGGCCCTTCTCGCGGCGCAAAGTCACGGAGATGCGGGCGGCGCGAAGGATGTCGGCGAACCGTTCCTGACGCGTGATCGAAGGGCGCTTCCACGGAAGCCCTTCAACGGTGTTGTAAGGAATGATGTTCACGTGCGCGTGCAGGTCGCGGGCGATGTCGCGCAGTTTCTCCGCCTGGTCGAGGGAGTCGTTGATTTCCTCGATGAGAATGAACTCGAGTGTGACCATGCGGCCGTGCTTTTCGTTGAAGGCTTTGATCGCGGGGAGAAGTTTCTCCAGTGGATAAGCCTTGTTGACCGGCATGATCTTCTCGCGGACCTCGTTGGTCGCACCGTGAAGCGAAATGGCGAGACGGATGCCGAGCGGTTCGTCGGCGAGCTTGAGGATTTTGGGAACGAGGCCGCTGGTCGAAAGCGTGATGCGCCGGGCGCCGACCCCGAGTCCCCACTCGGCGTTTACGATGGTGAGGGCGCGAATGATGTTGTCGTAGTTGGCGAGCGGCTCGCCCATGCCCATGACGACGATGTTGTCGAAGGAGGCGAGCTCCATGCGGGCGCGGGGAGTGCGGGCGTCTTCGCGGTAACACACGTGAAGCAACTGGGCGACGATCTCGCCGGCGTTGAGGTCGCGTTTGAGGCCGGCGAGTCCGGAGGCGCAGAAGGCGCACGCCATGGCGCAGCCGACTTGGGTGGAAATACAGATGGTCTTGCGCGATTCGTCGAGGCCGACGCCTTCTTGCGGCACGCGAATGATGACCGTCTCGATGAGCGAACGGTCGCCCATTTCGAGGAGCAGCTTGTCGGTCACGTCGGTGGATTGTTTACCCATGACGAGCGACGCGGGCATGAGTTCAAACGTCTCGTCGAGCCACGTGCGGAGCGGCTTGGAGAGGTTGGTCATGTCATCCCAGGTGCGGGCGCGTTTTTTGTAAACCCACTCGAGGATTTGTTTCGCGCGGAAAGCCGGCTCACCCTTTTCGCGCAGACGCGCGGTGAGGGTGTCGAGGGTTTCGCCGGTGAGCGGCGGCTTTGTAGGCGTGAACTTCATGCTTGGAATGCGACTCGATAGTCAGAATGAACAGAATTACAAAGTAATCATGAACCTTCTCCAGCGCCACATTTTTGCGAGTGTGCTCTTCACCTGTGCGGTGGCGGCGGGGGTTTTTTCGTTCGTGCTGGTCGCGGGCAACGCCTTGAAGGATCTCCTCGGCTACGTGCTGGCGGGGCAATTGACCGCCGAAACGTCGGTA
>JBEVND010000079.1:0-7075 GCA_040508285.1 Rariglobus sp.
TGCAGCGGGCGCTGCGGAGATTGGCGGTGTAAACGGTGCCGTCGGCCTGGAGCATTTCGGCGTAGCGGATGGTGATGCGCGTGCCACGCGGGGCGCGGATGCGCAGGCGAATGTTGCCAACCAGGTTCTGGCCTAGGTCGAAGACGTGCGCCCCTTTCACAGGCTGGGTGAGGGCGATGGTTTTGAGTTCCTCGGTGGTGCGCACGCGGCCGAAGGCTTTGCCGGCGAGCGGGAGCGGCGCGAAGCTGAGCACGCGGGCGGGTTGCCACTTGGTGGGGGCAAGGCGGGCGTCAAAGGTTTCGCCGTCGTAAAGATCGGCGGCGAGGACGGGACCGAGGGCGGTTTTCCACGAGGAGTCTGTGCCGATCCAGCGGACCGTGCCGTCGGCCTCGATGAAGCGGAGGGTGGCGTAGAGCGCGGGGTCTTTGCCGTAGTGGTCGCGCATGCGTTTGAAGCCGAACCAGCCGCAATACCAGCCGTCGGAGAGGAGGGCTTCGAGGGTGTTTTCGCCGGCGGTGAGTTGCGCGGTGACGTCGTAGGTGAGGTATTCGAGGCGGTGGCGGTAGTCGGTCCAGCCGGGCGTGAGGTGATCGTTGCCGATGCGTTGCCCGTTGACGTGCGGTTCGAAGATGCCGCGAGCGGTGATGTAGAGACGGGCTTCGCGCGGGGCGGAGGCGAGGCGGAAGGTCTTGCGCAGATGAGCGGCGGGGCGGTCGGCGGGAGCGGCGACGAGGGGGCGATGAATCCATTCGGCGGCGGGCCATGGCGCGAGCGCGTTGAGGAAACCGGTTTCGAACCAGGCGGGTGCGCTCCACGCGGAGGCGGTGCCGGTGTGGTCCCAGATGCGAATGCGCCAATGGTAGCGCGTGTGGGGCGCGAGCGCGGGGCCGGCATAGGGAACGAGGACGGAGTTGTCGCTGTCGAGGCGGCGGGAATCCCAGACGACGTTGTGCGGAGATCCGGTGGAGACCTCAATCTGGCAGGCGAGTTGGGCGGCGCCGGGGCGGGAGTCGGCGAGCTTCCAAGAGAAGCGCGGGGCGGGTTCGTCGAGGCCGAGCGGATTGACGAGATGTTCAGTGCGCAGGTCGGTGAGGCGGAGAGGCATGGTTCCGCCGAGCTTAGCAGAAATCGTCGGGCGGCGCCTTCACCGGACGGGATTTTTATAGCACGATTAGCTCACCGGGAGCGGTGACGGCTACACGCGCACTCAAAGTAGTTAACTTCGAGCGGGGATGCGTGGAGGCCGTTGAGCGGGATAACCCGAAAGCGAAAAAACGGAGACGGGACGGCTCAGATCGCGCCGCGGCGGGCCTCGAGGACGTCGCGGATTTCGTTACAGCGACGGCGCGTGAGCGGGTAGAACCATACGGAAACCAAGGCGACCAGCCAGATGGCCACGGGCAGGATGAGGTAGATCATAAACATCCGGTTGAGCACGTCGGGCGGTTGTTGCGGGAAATCGCGATTGAAGCCCGACCAGGCGAGGACGACGCCGCCGATGCCCATCGAGGCGGTGAGCGAAGCTTTGATGAACCACGAATAGAAGGCGTTGATGGAGCCTTCGCGGCGACGGTGCGTGAACTGTTCGTCCCAGTCGGCCACGTCGGCTTTCATTGAGGGGAGGAACATCCATACGGCACCGATGGCGCTCGATTCAAAGAAGCCGGCGATGATCTGCCAGTAAGGATGCTCGGGGGTCATGAGCCAGTAGTTCAAAAGGTGGCCGAACATGCTCATGCCGAGCATGAGGAGGACGACGGTGCGCTTGTCGTATTTCTCGCCGAGCCAGGCAAAGAACGGGAGCATGCCGATGCCGGAGATGGCGATGACCGTGCCTTTGATGCCGGTAATCGCGCCGGCTTTCAGCAAGTCGCCGCCGCACACGTAGTAGATATTCACATACTGGCCGAGTCCGCCGATCGCCGAGTAGCCCATCACGAGGAAAAACGACACGCTGATCAACGACCAGAGCGGGCCGCAACGCATGGACTCGCGGACACTTTGCCAGAACGGCTCGCGGGCCTGCTTGCTGGCTTCCTTGGCGTAGTAACGCTCCTTCACGAAGATCGCCGGGAGGATGCCGAAAACGAGAATCATAAACGCGATCACCCAGCACATCAGGCGCATGCCGGTGACGATGGGGCGCTCGTTGACGTGGTCGCTGGCGAGGCTGTGCAACCACGGTTGAATCCATGTGAAGAAGTTGCGGATCCACTCGGGTTTGCCGTCGAGCACCTTGAAGTCGCCTTGGGCAATGGTGCCGATGAACACGATCACCACGAAGGCCCAGCCGGTAACGAGGGCGGTGAGCTTGGAGATGAGGGCCATAACCGCGGTGAGGCGGGTGCGCTCGTCGTAGTTAGGCGTGAGTTCGAGCTGGAGACCGTAGTAGGGCATCGACCAGAAGGTGAAGCTGGTGAAGAAAATCATGCCCATGAAAATGAGATAGAGCGACGTGGCCTTGTCGGCGGCGGACAGGCCGAGGCTGCTGATAAACGGAATCCAGTCGGCCGCTGCGGCGAGCCAGGAGGTGCCGTTGAGCACGCTCTCGGGGAAGTGCCACATAAGTGGATACAGCAGCGCCGTGGAGATGGCGCCGAAGAACATATAGGGCCGGCGACGACCCCAGCGCGTGCGGGTATTGTCGGAGATGTTGCCCATGATCGGGTCGGTGATCGCGTCCCACGCGCGCAACACCATGAGGACGATTCCGAGCACGACCGGGCTCAAGCCCATGCCGATGTTAAAAAACGGCATCCACATGACCGACGTCATCAACCCCGTGGCGACGTAGTCGGTGTTCTGCCCGAGGGAGAACATGATTTTCTGGAAGAGCGGAATGCGATCCGCGTCAGAGATGTTGGATTGAGTGGACATACGAAAAATGAGTTGGGCGCGGGCGCTTAGCGGGTGGACGGGGCGGCGGAGGGCGGACGATTGACCACGCGGGGATCGGCGAAAATGCGGGCGACGTGGTCCGGCGGATTCATGTCTTCACGCGTGATAAAATCATCCCACGTGAGAAACCACAGCCACGGTGCATGGGTGCTCAGCTCGGGGATCACGCCGCATTCACCGAGCGCAATGGGCTTTCGTCCCTGGTAACGCTCGCGGAGCGTATCGAAAACCGTGAAGAAGTCGCCGCGCGTGCCGGCCGGCGAGTAAAGATCGGTGGCGATGATGTCCACGTAGTCGTCACCTGGATACCAGTTGATCGCGTCGGGGTCGTCGGTCGAAGTCCACACCCACAGAAGATTGTCGAGCCGGTGAATGCGGGTGAACCGGTCAAACATCAGAAGATAGAGATGTTTGCTCGCGGCCGTCCCGCCCGCGCCCCACCAGAACCAGCGGCCCTCGGCTTCGTGGAGCGGTCGCCAGAGCACGGGGACGCCGGCGTCGCGCAGGATTTTGAGTTTTGAGGCGATGCGATCGAGGTCTTCGATGATGGCGCGATACTCGACGGAGGTTTCATCCGTCAGCTGGCCGAGATTGAAGGTCGTTTTGTCGGTCCAAAAACTATCCCAGACGCGTGCGCTGAAACCGCCCGGGGCAAACCAATGCCACGACAGCGTGACGATGCCGTTTTCGTGTAGCGCCCAGTCTCTGGCTTTCTCGATCGCGCCGTCGCCCTCGGGGCGGTTCCAAGCTCCCGAATAGAAGAGCAAGTCGAGGCCGAGGAGGGCGGGGGCTGCGCCTTGGGTGAGCTGTGCGATGTGTGCGAGGCGCGTGGGTGCCGCGGGATTGGCCTCGTGCTGGCCGGACCACGTGCGATGGCCGAAGTCGGCGGTGAGCTTGGTGAATAACTGACGCGCCTCGGCGGATGCACGCGGGTTGACAGGTGCGGTAGCGAGTTGAAATGGCTCGGGTGCGTCGGCCGGAACGAATCGGATGTAATCCAAATCGATGTAGCCCCAATCGGTGCCGATCTCGATGACGTGCTCGCCCGAGGTAAGAAAAATACGTCCGTAACGCTGCTCGGAAAAGCCGGCGGTCTTCGGGAAGAAGCGGCTGCCTTGGGCGTTTCCATTGACCGCGATGGGAACGCGTTTGTCCGCATCGCAGGCGTAGCCGAGTTCGAGGAAATAGTAGCCGGTCTCCGGCGTGCGCACGGTGATTTCAACGCCGTCGCCGGGATGTTTGAAACAGGTGACGAAAATCCGTGCAGTGTTGTCGGACGAAGTTAACGCGAGGCGAGTTTGACCGAGCGGAGAACCCTCTTCGGCCTCATAGATCTGCGACGTGGCCAGCCCGAGGCAGGGAGCGGAGGTGGCGAGGATGGCGTAGAGAAAAGACGGCAGACGCACAGTGGTTCGTGAAGGGAATTTTCCTCAACGCAGACGCGTCAGGGGAAATTGTTTACCGGCGAGGGCGTCTTTCACGAATTGGCCCCAGTAGGGCGTGGGTTCGTAGGTTTCGAGCGAGAGGAGGATGCGCGGGCTGGCTTTGTGGTGGAACGCCCAGCCGGTCCAGTGGAGCTTATGTTTTTGGATGAGGCCGAGCATGTCCGGGGACCACGTGTAGGGATCCTCGTGCTGAGCGGGGCGGAGGAACGGCATGGGTTTTTCCTCGCCGCCCAGTTCGCCGATGAAGAGCGGGTATTTGTCGGCGAGCGCGAGGAACTTGCCCTGCCAGTCGTTCTTCCACGGATACACGTGGCTCGAATAAACGATGCCGCGTCCGCCCCGGTCATCGAGCGCGTGACCTTTGATAATGCCGGAGAGATCGTAGCCCCAGTCGAGGCCGCCGACGATGACGATGTTGGTGGCGCCGGCTTCGCGGATCGTGTCGAGCAGGCGCTGCATGCCGACGGAGTGAAAGCCTTTCAGCTTTTCACCATTTTCGGCGACGATGGTGGCGTTGCTTTTTTGATCGGTGACAAAACCACCGTTTTGCCAGACCTCCCAGGAAACGTCGTGCGGTTCGTTGAAAAGCTCGAAGAGGACGGCGGGGTGGTTTTTGAAGCGGGTGGCGGCGTCTTTCCAGAAGGCGACATGGGCTTCCTCGGGCGCGCGGAAACGGTGCAGATCTAGCACCAGATAGGCGCCGTGGGTGGCGCAGAGATTGGCGACGTCTTCGATGAGCTGACGGTAGCCGGCGCCGCCGTCTTTTTGGTAAGGGCCTTTGCCGAGCCAGAAGTGTTCGCGGACGGGTAGGCGGATGCAGTTGGCCTTCCACTCGGTAAGGGCGAGGGAGGTGGATTTAAGGATGTTTTCGCCGTTGGAAACCCATTCGAGGCTCGGGATGGAGAGACCTTGCAGCCAGACGGTGGCGCCGGTGTCGGTCTGTATTTGGTTTCCGACTACGCGAAGGGCGGGCGGCATTTTTTCGGCGGGCGGCGCTGGGACGGAGGGCTTGACGGCGGCGGCGCGGCGGGCGGTGTCGGCGGCGCGCTCGGCGGCCGCGGCTTGTTGGCGGGCGGTGATGGGCGCGGAAGGGACTGGGATCAATTTGAAGTCGTCCAAATCGAGCGTGCCGGCTTTCACGTTGAAAAGGGCGGGCATGATTTCGAGGCGAACGGCGCCGGCGGGAACGGTGAACTCCAAGGTTTTCTCGATCCAGCCCTTGGAGGTTTTCTTGAAGTAGGGTGGCGAAGGGCTGGCGAGCCGGTTGCCGGCGGCGTCTTTGAAATCGAGGATGATGCGGCCGTCGTGCCATTGCTCTTTGCCGTGCTGGATGTCGGCGAAGCGTGCGCGGAAACTGAACTCAAACGCCTGGTGAGACGGATCGAGGGGGAAGGCGCGATATACCGAAAGCAGGCGATCGGGTCCGGTGAATTGGATGCGCAGGAAGTGATTGCCGTCCTCCGCATGGATGCTTGCGCCCTCGCGGAGCGGCCAGCCCTCGGTGCCGGCCTCGAAGTCGCCGTTGGCGAGGACGGAGACGGCGGGTGCGGGGTCGGGCTGGGCCAGCAACAGGCAGGGCGCGAGCAGCAGGAGGAAGAGGCGACGAATCATCGGGCGAGGGCGGGACTGAGATCGCTGAGCTCCGGCGGTTGGTTGTCGAAAAGGTCGGGGCCGAAAGCCCACAGGAAGGTCTTTATATTCAACTCACGGATACGGCGGGCGCACAGTTCGAGCGCGGCGAGTCCGCCACCGCCGGTGTTCTCGGCGGAGACGGTGAGGGCGGGTTTTTGTTTGCGGGCGAGGGAGCTGAGGAAGCGCGCGGGGCTCCAGCGGGCTTCGTCGGAACCGGTGTCGTCGCTCCACTCGGGGTTGGAGTCGAGCCAGGTGCAATGGATCCAGACCTTGGAGTCGCGGATGCCGGCGATAAAACGGGTGAAGTCGAAGCCGCGCTGGATTTCGCCGTTTTTCTCGGGCGACGTAAGACCGGCGAGATCGCCCGCGATGGCAGCATCAAGCTGGCCGGGACGGATGCCCCAAGACGGATAAAGCATCATGAGCGGCCCCGCGTAGTGACTGCGCGCGGTGGTGATCTGCCAGTCGTGGTAGTTTTTGAGGCTGTCCATATACCACTGGGCGAAGCGACGGGCGGAGGCGTTGTCTTCGGATGCGGTGCCGGGTTTCCAGCCGGGCACGGGGCAGGCAGTGACACCGGCGGGACGGTCGGGACGCGCGCCCTGGGCGAGCGGATCAAAGCCCCAATAACAGTTGGTGTTGTCCTGAAAGCTGGCAGGCGGGTAATTGAGTTCTGAATACCAACCGCCGCCGAGGCGCACGGCATACCACGTGGTGCCGAGTTCGCGAAACAAGCTGGCCATATAGGCGGCCTGACGGTCGCGCACGGCGGCGTTAAAAACCGAGTTGGCGACATTCATGCCGGGGCGACGATCGACGAACGCGGTGCCGTATTGGTTCTGGTATCGGCTGTCGGGGATGTCGAAAAGCCAGGCGGGCGGATACTGGATGCCCAGGTCGAGGACGACCTCGAGTCCGGCTTTTTTATACTCGGCGAGTTCCGCACGGAGCTGCTCGAGGTAAGCGGCATCCGGCTTGTCGGCAGCAGGCTCGAAACGGTCCCAGCTCACGCCGAGCACGGCGATGGACACGCCGCCGGTCTTCAGCTCCTCGGCTCGTTCCGGTTTACTTTGGAGCACGCCGATGCGAACGGCTTCAGG
>JBEVND010000131.1:0-8168 GCA_040508285.1 Rariglobus sp.
TTCGTGGTGAACGCCCCAGTGGAGCCGATGAGAGGAAAGAAAAGACATGGTTTTGAGCAGGCAGTGGCCTGAGTTGAACGATAAGTGCGGATGGGAATGGGAACTTTAGCCGCGGACGGCGTCCCGGATTTGACTCACTAAACGAACTCTCAAGCGGCGCTCGGCGGCCCGCGGCCGGGCGGTTGCGCCGCATCGGGCGCCGAATGCAGGGCAGGCGGGTGATTGGTCGCATTCCCGCACAGCAGAAGAGCCGGTAGTGCGAGGATCACTGCGAGGTTGGATCGCGAGTCACGCGCAGCATCCACCGGGCTTTTGTCCGATTTGGGCTCCAGTTTCTTCGCTACGGAAAAAGTGAAATCGCCGAGCGGTGGAAACGCGGGGTGAGGGTGGGCGTTGAATTGTTGGCTCGCCCGTTCGTAAGACACCCTCGTCGTAGCGGCAGCCGGCCAGAGCAAGGTGATCGTCACCCACAACACAGAGAACCAGCGTGCGCTCGGTTTCATGCCCTTGGTTAAGCATCGGCAATGCCAGCTTCGGGCACGGCGATGAGGTGGAAAAATCAGGACACGAAAAAGCCTCGGTTGTTAAACCGAGGCTTTAAAACTGGCGGGATGAACGGGACTCGAACCCGCGACCTTCTGCGTGACAGGCAGACGCTCTAACCAGCTGAGCTATCACCCCGGAAAGGGGAAAGGGGGCTGACCGTAGAATTCAGTTTAATACTGTCAAGCGTCCTTTCCGCAGATTTTTATTTATCGCTCAAACAAATCTCCGATCCGGTTCGCAACGACTCAAAACATCCCGCCAAAGCGTGCTTTCACCGGGCAGTCCGTAGGTGTCGAGCGCCTCGGCAATTTCGGTTTCGGCCGGCTCAGCGACGAGGTGCTTCGGATCATTTGGCAAAAGCGGGAGTAATCGGCGCGTGATCGCCCAGCAGGCCCACGCGCGCCAGCGACGTTGATCGCGACGCGGCGCCTTGAGCCGGTCCGCGTAGTGTTGAAAGTGCACTCGGGGGTTGCCGATAAAAACGCCCTCCGGCGTGTGCGAAAGAAACCACGCCATGGCCGCGTAAGGAATCGGGCTCGTCTGGCTCACGAGGTCAGTCGCGCGCAGATCGGCGCCCATCGCGCGGTCGAGGCACAGGATGGCGCGTGCTGCGAAGCCGCGTTGCCAGAGGTAGTGGCCGTATTCGAGTGCGGTGAAATAAAAGTCGGCGTCACGCGCTTCGCCATGTTCTCCGAAGGCTCGCCAGTCCATCTGTTCGCGAGGTGGGGGCAGGTGCGGGCAGGCGGGAAGAGTGATGCTCATGACGAAAGGGGTGTTAAGGTTTTCGCAGTCGATCGGTCAACCGCAGCCTTTGCCCTTGTCGGGTGCGGATGAGCCCGCTAACGCTCGCTCTGCACGGGCGCCTGTAGCTCAGTTGGATAGAGCACCTGCCTTCTAAGCTGGTGGTCGTGGGTTCGAATCCCGCCAGGCGCACCATTTGTAAAGTTGGAGTTGCCAGCGTCGCAAAACACTTGAGCTTTTTCTGCATGGTTAAAATCACCGGCGAGTATCAAGGCGATCTCCACTGCGTTGCTACGCATGGTCCTTCCGGCAGTGTGTTGATGACGGATGCGCCCAAGGATAACCAAGGGCGCGGAGAGGCGTTTTCACCCACGGATCTGGTCGCCACGTCACTGGCCACCTGCATCGCCACGACCATGGCGATCGTTGCGCGCAGGCATGAAGTTGAGCTCAAAGGCCTGCGCTACGAAGTCACCAAGGAGATGTCGGCAGATGCGCCGCGTCGGATCGTGCGCCTCGCAACGACGATTTGGTTGCCGGTCGCCAAGACGGAACAGTTGGCGAAACTGCTGGAGCACGCCGCGCACAATTGCCCTGTTCACCAAAGCCTCCACCCGCAGGTTGAGAAACCGATCGTGATTCACTGGGCTGAATGAGTGCGCCGGACGAGAGGTCATTGTCGATCACACCCGCGTCGAGATCCGATGAAGCGGCGCTGCCCGCCGAGCTGGGCGGGTTGCTCAAGGAGTTTTGGATACATTCTCCCGTCGGGCTTTGCCTGACCGACGATCGCGGTATGATCGTTACCACAAACCCTGCGTTTGCCGAAACGGTGGGCTACTCCGTCGCGGAGCTTTCGGGCCTCCACATCATGCGTCTTTTCGCGGCCGAGGCGGCGGTGCGCGGCTCCGTGGCCCATGCGGCCTTCATCGCGGGCGATGACGTTGCCACGGCCGACACGACCTATCTGCACAAGAGCGGACGGCCAATTTTCGCGCATGCTTCGGATACACGCCTTCGCACGCCAAGGGGCAAAGTTTACCGGCTCACCACGCTGGCCGATCTCAGTCGTCAGGCGGGTGGCGTCCAGCAGCTGCGTCAGAACCAGCGCACGGAGAACTTCACCGCGCTGGCGTCCGATATCAGCAATGATTTCAACAATCTGCTGTCCATCATTCTTGGATACACGGCGTTTCTCAAAGACGGATCGCTGGACGTTAACCGGCTCAACACCGCGATTGGCGGTATTGACCACGCAGTGCGCCGCGCCGCGAATCTGATTCGGCAGACGCTCCACCTCTCGCGGCGTGACGAGTTGTCTTTCCAGCGCATCGCGGTGGGCGAGTTCGTTCAGGAGTTTTTCCGCATGGCGGGCGAGACGCTTACGCCGGGCATCGCGGTGTCGCTCGATCTTGAGGAAAACTTGCCACCCGTGTCGCTGGATCCGCAGCAGTTCCATCACGTGCTGGCCAATCTTGGCCAAAAAGCGCGTGATCTGACCGGCGAGGGCGGACGTATTTTGTTCACGACGCGACAGGTGGATGGAGCGGAAGTGCGCACCAAGTTTTCTGACGCGCGTGAACCCTTTTACATCGCGCTTACCCTGCGGGCAGAGCCACCCGCTCATTTGTTCCTGGAAGGCGAACGTCCAGGCACGTGGGACGCCGCGGTGCGTTTCTCGGAGCGTCGTCGGGACCTCGCCGTGCTGGTGGTTCACAGCATCATGGCGAGCCACCGCGGCCATCTCGAAATCGATACGTGGTCGGGTCCGTCACTGATCTTCCGGCTGTATATTCCCTCGCTTTCCGACACGCCGGTCTCACCGGAGGAAACTTCGGTGCAGCCTTCTTCGGTGGCTGGAGGGCGCACGGTATTGGTGGTCGATGATGAGGAAACGCTCCTGCAGGCGCTCAGTTTCTTGCTCACGCGCCATGGGTTCGTCGTGCTCAAAGCGCGCGATGGCGTTGAGGCCGTGGACGAATTCGTGAAGAACTCCGACAAGATCGCGCTGGTGGTGATCGATCTCGGCCTGCCGCGCATGAGCGGTTGGGAGGCGTTTCTGAAAATCAAGGACTACGCGCCCGAGGTAAACGCCGTGATTATGAGCGGACATCTCGAGGCGAATTTAAAAACGGAAATCCTTCGCGCCGGCGCCAAAGGCTACTTGCAAAAGCCCTTCGCGATGAGCGAGGCGCTGACCGAGATAAACCGGTTTTTCAAAACCGTGACGTAAACGGGTCGTCTTTCGCATTGCGCAGGGGGGGGCGGGCGCGTGTGCTTTGGTTTCTCTTTTATGGCGAAGAAATCACAAGCGACTTGGGGCGGACGTTTCACTGCAGGCCCCGCCGAACTGATGCTGAAATTCAGCGAGTCCGTCTCGTTCGATAATCGGCTCGCGCCGTTCGACATCGCCGGCAGCAAAGCCCACTCGGCCATGCTCGCCCATGTGGGGTTGATCACCACGAAGGAACGCGACGCGATCCACAAGGGCCTCGACGCCATCCTCGAGCAGATCGTCGCAGGCAAGTTCACCTGGAGCACGCAGCTCGAAGACGTTCACATGAACATCGAGCAGGCCCTCACCAAAAGCGTGCCCGCCGCCGCCAAGCTGCACACCGCCCGCAGCCGCAATGACCAGGTCGCGACCGACATGCGCCTGTGGTTCAAGCACGCCTGCGCCGTGCTCGCCGACAAAATCCTCGGTGCGCAGCGCGCGATCCTTTCCGTGGCTAAACGCGACGGAGATGTCCTGATTCCTGGATACACGCATCTCCAGCGCGCCCAGCCGGTGTTCCTTTCGCATCATCTGTTCGCCTATCTCGAAATGCTCGAGCGCGACCGCGCGCGTTTCATTGAAGTTGCCGACCATGCCAACTGGTGCCCGCTCGGCTCCGGCGCGATTGCTGGCACCACGTTGCCCATCGATCGCGAATTCACCGCGACGCAGCTCGGCTTCGTTGACGAAAAGGGCCGCCCGCGCGTCACCCAAAACTCCATGGATACGGTGGCTGATCGCGACCTCTTCATCGAGTTCGCCACCGCCTGCGCGCTCTTCGGTGTGCACATGTCGCGCATCGCAGAGGACCTGATCATCTGGTCCAGCGTGGAGTTTAAGTTCATCGATCTTCCCGACACGTTCTGCACCGGCTCGTCGCTGATGCCGCAGAAAAAGAATCCTGATTCCTGCGAACTCCTTCGCGGCAAATCGGCGCGTCTGCAGGGCAATCTGCACACGCTCCTCGTGCTGACGAAGGGCCTGCCGCTCACCTACAATCGTGACTTGCAGGAGGACAAACCGCCCGTGTTCGACAGCTTTGACCAGACCGCGCTCTCCGCCGATGTCCTCGCCGGCACTATCGAAGGCCTGACGGTTTTCCGCGCGCGTTGCGCCGAAGCTGTGGCCGACCCTGCGCTTCTCGCCACGGATCTCGCCGATTACCTCGTGGATCGCGGCGTGCCATTCCGCGAGGCGCATCATGCCGTGGGCTCCGTCGTGAAACTCGCCGAGACGCTCAAGCTGCCTCTCGACAAACTTCCGACCGCCGAGGTGAAGAAAATCCATCCCGGTTACGCCGATGACTGGGCTGTGGTGTTCGACCTCAAGCGTGCCATGGATAAACGCTGCGGCACTGGCATGCCTGGTCCCGCGCAGGTGAAGAAACAATTCGCGCGCTGGCAGAAGCTGTTGGGCTGAGGCGGACCTCCGCCTTAACAGCGGCAATCGTTCATGGGTAAAGTCCGCATCCTCTCCGATCGGGTCGCCAATCAGATCGCCGCGGGCGAGGTGATTGAGCGTCCGGCCGCAGTGGTGAAGGAGCTGGTCGAGAACGCCATCGATGCGGGTGCCACGCGTGTCGAGGTGGAGTTTCGCCATGGCGGACGCTCGCTCATGCGTATCGAGGACAACGGTCATGGCATGTCGCGTGACGATGCGTTGCTCGCCCTCGAACGTCATGCAACGAGCAAGATCGCGGAGGCCGACGATCTTAACCGCCTTGCGAGCTTCGGGTTTCGTGGCGAAGCGTTGCCGTCGATCGCGAGTGTATCCCGTTTTACCCTACAAACCCGCGAGGCCGGTTCCGACGTCGGTAGCGAGATCCTGGTTAATGGGGGCAAGTTTGTCCACGTGCGCGATTGCGGACGCCCGGTTGGCACGCGCATCGAAGTGTCGCAGTTGTTTAACTCCGTTCCGGCGCGTCGTAAGTTTCTCAAGACCGACCAGACCGAGGCAGCGCACATCATCACGGGCGTGCGGCTCTATGCGTTGGCCTTTCCGAAGGTGGCGTTCACGCTGATCGAGGATGGCCGGGTAATTTTCCGATCGCCGGAATGCGTCGATCTGCTTGGGCGAGTGACCGAGATTTTCGGCAAGCAACTCGCGGGGAATCTCACGACGATCGACATTGCGGAAGCGGGCATGCGCCTGAGCGGATTGATTGGCCTGCCGGGCGTCGGTCGTTCCTCGCGGCACGAGATGATCACGTTCATCAACCAGCGGCCGGTTGACAGCAAAGCGGTCAACTACGCGTTGATCGAAAGCTATCACGAATCACTGCCGAAAGGACGTTATCCCCTGGCGTTTGTTTTCTTCGAAATCGATCCGGCGGCGGTCGACGTCAATGTGCATCCGGCCAAGCGTGAGGTGCGTTTCCGTTCGGAAACTTCGGTGCGTGGGTTCATCATTCGGTCGATGTTGCAACGCCTGCGTGAGTTGGGCGCGGTCATCGGAAACGCAGTGCAGTCAACGGGTGACGAAACGTTCTCGACATCGCTGCCACCATTGGAGGCCTCAACATCGTCGCGGCCGGCAACGGCGTCAGGTTTGGGTGCCGCACCGGCTTTTGTTGTGCCCAAGTTGGCTGGCGGTTCGTCGATGACTGTTGAGCGGCGCTCTGACAGTCCTTTGCCGCAGCTTCGTCCGATCACTCCGGCGTTGGCCTCCGTTGGGAAATCGGAGTCGGTTCAAACGCAGCTTATCCGGCCCACACCGGCTGAGGCCCGCGCTCCGCAACTCGCCGGAACAGGCAATCGCGCGACGGGCGCAGCTGTTTCGTGGCGTTTCCTCGGGCTGGCGCATGGTGCGTATGCGTTGTTCGAAACCAGCGCAGGGTTGGTGTTGCTTGACCGTCGCGCGACTCACGAGCGCATCTGGTTCGAGCGATTGCAGGCTCAGTTTAGCGAAGGCGCGGTGCCGAGTCAGCGCCTGTTGTTACCGGTGCCGCTCGAGCTCGATCCCATCGCGAGCGCGCTACTGCTGGATCGGCTGGAGTTTCTAAACGGACACGGCTTCGAGGTCGTTGAGTTCGGCCGGAATTTTTTCCGGATCGAAGGCGTTCCTGCCTGGATGGAGCCAGCCGATGCTGAACCGTTTGTGCGGGAATTGCTGGGGGCGCTTCGTGACGGCCAGCTGCAAGAGCGGAAAATCGATGTCGCTCGCGAACAACTCGCACGTTTGGCCGCTGCCCGCGCGATCCGGTTAGGGGAGACTACTAACGAGGCGGCGATGCAATTGCTGGTAACGCAGCTTTTTGCATGTAAGTCACCGCTGACGAGCCCCTCGGGAACGCCCACGCACGTCGAATTGAGTCACGGAGAACTGGCGCGCCGTTTCCAACGGTAACAAAGGCGTGTCATTCATGATTTTAGTTCAGTCTGCCGCTAAATTCAGCACGTTTTAGTAACTCGTGCCGAACTTAACCGGCTGGCACGGTTCTTGTTTATCCTTTTTCCAATTTCATACGCATGCCTGCTTCCAAAAAATCCACGCCGAAAGCCGCCTCTGTCACCGCTCCGTCTGTCTCGATTCCTGTCGCAGGCGAGACTCCGCAACGCCGCGCGACAGATAATCCGGTCGCCAATCTCAAACAGGCCATTCTCCGCAATCTTACCTACACGCTCGCACGCGACAGCGGAACCGCCAAACCGCGTGACTGGTGGATCGCCACCTCGCTCGCGGTGCGTGAGCAAATCCTTGCCCGTCTCATCAAGACCCAGGGCGTGCACAACAAGCAGAACGTCCGCCGTCTTTATTACCTGTCGCTCGAGTATCTGATGGGCCGCTTGTTCGAAAACAACCTCTACAACACCGGTCTCTACGAAGAGGCGCGCACGGCGCTGAAGGACCTCGGTGTGGACTGGGAGTCGGTCCGCGAGAGCGAAGTCGACATGGGCCTCGGCAACGGCGGTCTTGGCCGTCTCGCCGCGTGTTTCCTCGACTCGCTCGCCACGCTCGATCTGCCGGCCATCGGTTACGGCATTCACTACGAATTCGGTCTCTTTAAGCAGGAATTCGTTCACGGCCATCAAGTCGAACATCCCGATAACTGGATGATTTTCGGCACACCTTGGGAAGTAGTGCGTCCTGAATACACCACGGAAGTTCGCATCTACGGACGCGTTGAAAACGTGTTCGACGACCACGGCAATTCGCACCCGCGCTGGGTCGAGACCAAGACCATCCTGGGCGTTCCCTACGACATTCCGATCGCCGGTTACGGGACCGCCACGGTCAACTTGCTCCGTCTCTGGGCTTCCCGCTCCACGGAGGAGTTTGACTTGGTTGCGTTCAATAGCGGCGGCTACGTTGATGCGGTGCGCGAGAAGGCCATCGGCGAGACTGTTTCGAAGGTTCTTTATCCGAACGACAAAACCGAAAACGGCAAAGAGCTGCGCCTCGTGCAGCAGTATTTCTTCGTCGCCTGTTCGCTGCGCGACATCATCCGCCGTCACTTCCGACACGCCGGCAACACCTGGAAAAACTTCGACGACAAGGTCGCCGTTCAACTCAACGACACTCATCCCGCCGTCGCGGTCGCCGAACTGCTTCGCATTCTCCTCGACGAACATAATTTCGCCTGGGAAGCCGCGTGGGAAATCGTCAC
>JBEVND010000139.1:0-4276 GCA_040508285.1 Rariglobus sp.
ATCAACCAGTCGAAGCCATCGACGTTGGCCGGCGCGGTTTCGCCGGCATAAAAACGCGTGCAGGTCAGCGTGTGACCGTGCGCTTTTGCCCAATCTTCGATCATACCGAGGCCCTCAAAGGCCACGTGTTGAAACCAGTGAATTTTCATTTGGAAGCCCGTTTCATCGCTTGATTACGCATCATCGTTCCGTCGCGGTAAATATACTCGGGACGACCTTCGCCGTCTTTGTCGCCAAACGCGAACACGGTGTAGCGGGTCGCGGTGCCGTCGTTGAGTTTGAGCGTCAGCGTGTAGCCGTCGAACTCGTAGGTGCCGACCGCTTCGCTCTGCGAACCGCCGGAGACTTGGGTCGTGTCACCCGTTGATTTAAACGAAGAAATCGATGAGCGCGCGAACGTGCCGTCTTTGCGGAACACGACCGTGCTCGAGGAAGCAAGGGCGCCGCCGCCCAACGACGCACCACCTTCATATTCGCCGTCCAACCGCCAGCTGCGTTTAAACGGTTCGACCGGCGTTCCTCCGATGCCGTCGAGCGTGATTTCGTTACCCTTTCGAGCGAACGTATATTCCCAATCCTTCGAACCGTCGGCCCAGCGAATCGTGATCTTGTCGCCCGTTATCCAATACACGCCGTCTTCCTTGCCGGCCTTCTCCGCCTTCTCGAATTCAGCGAAATCAAAACCGCCCGACGGCGCACGGCTCACGCGTCCGCTCTTCGTGAAAAACCAGCCGTAATTACTGAAACTCAGACTGCCGCTCCAGTAATACGTCTCCATGCGCAGCCACGCGCCTTGCAGACCGCTCTTCGCCCCGTCCGGGCGCACCGGCCATGAAAAAGTGGTCGCCTTGGGATCGCCCGCTGCTGCCGGCTTTGCGGTTCCGTCTGCCGCCGCGACAGCAGTCGTTGCGGCAGGCAGCCGGATACGGTCAAACTTCAGCCATTCGTCCCAATTGCTGCCGTAGCCATCGTAGGTCACTTTCCATTTCGCGACTTCCGATTCGACGATCTTGCCCGGATACCATTTGCCTCCGGAAAACGCCTCGATGCGGTCACCCGTTTTCCAAGGTGCCTTGGGCAACTCGCGGATTTTTTCCGCAGTCAGCCACTCGTCGGAGCTGCTGGTGTAGCCGTCGTAGGAAACCTTCCAACGCGCCGAATCGACTTCGATGATTTTCGCCGGATACCACGTTGAATAAGACAACGCCTCGACCCGATCGCCTTCCTTCCACGCGGCGAATGCCGCGGATACACTCAACCCAACCGCCAAAAACCAGCGCAGAGTTTTCATTTGCGCGCAAAGCTGCCTGAGGCTCCGGCCTCAGGCAAGCCGCGACCCGCGAATCACTTCCAGTCGTAACGAACGCGGTAAGTGATCTTCTTTTCCTCGTCCGGCTTCAACTTTACGCGGAACTCCGCACTCTGCGCGTCGATCTTTTCCGAGGGATCGGACTGCTGGACGAGCGTCCAGTTGGGCCAGCGATAGAAGTGCTCGGTCACGCGCACTTCGACGGCCTCGGCCTTGCGATTGCGCAACGTGATTTCGAAGGCTTCTTCGCGTTGGTCGTCGCGGTTGCTCAGCTTGGAGTCGGTCGCCTTGCGCTCGACGGCGATGTCAAACACGTCGCCCGTGTAGATGCGCACGGTCTCGTTGCGAGCCGTGTGATCGATGTTGTTTTCACCCACAAACTCGAGACGACCATCGGCGTCGTCCTGACGGTAGAAACGCGTGCGTCCCTTCGGCAGCGGAAGGCCGAGGCCGCCGTTTTCCTTGGTGTTCTTGAACTCGCGCACGGTGGCGACCTTGTCGCCGTATTTCTGCTGGTCGTAGATGTAGAGCTGGGGCGCGGTCACGCCGGTGGCGCGGAGAAACTCCACTTGCTTCGTCTCCTGGTCACGCAGCGTTACGTTGCGCGGCAGGGAATAGAGGTGAAATTCGTCGAAGGCTTTTTCGGTCACGTCGGCGACCTCGGCGCGGGCCATCATCATCACCCGCGGATCGTTTTTCTGACCACCTTGCGGCTGCACCCGGTTCACATCGCCTGCCATCAACTTGATCGATGCGTCGTCGAAGGTTTTACCCGTGTTGTTGTTCACGGTGATCCAGCCGACGATATCGACCTGATCACCTTTCTCGGGAGCCACGAAGTTATACGCCGCCTGCCAGCTCATGCCGCCGGTGATGTAACCGAGTTCGGCGTTCACCTTGGCGGCGGATTCCGCGTTCAGTTGCCACGAAAGGGTCGGCTGCAGGATCGCGCCATCGCCGAGCGACGGGAAAATCGGCTGGCCGGGCAACGAGAAGCGCAGTTTACCGCCCACCTCGATGATCGGCGTGGAGGCCTCGCCGCCCGCTTTGTAACCGCTGCGGATGATCTTGCCCGTCACGACGTATTCCTTGCCGTTCTGATCGGTTACGAGGAAATCGATCTCTTTGCCCTCGTTGAGCGAAAGCAACAGCCCCTGCGAGGCCGCGTCCGAACGGTAGCTTTGCTCAAGGATGCGCAGCGCGACTTTGCCGGAAGCGTCGCGCAGCACCACGGAATCAGGTTCAAGTTGCGTAGTAACGCCCGCGAAATTCACGAGATTCACTCCAGCCTTGAGGTCGAAAGGAATGGTCTCCCGAACGACCGCAAAGTTTTGGTTATAAATCGTCAGCGCAGGGCCGGCGGTCAGCGAAAGAGGCAGAAACGCCACGGCGGCGCCAAGGAGCGAGGGAGGGATTTTCATGGTAACGGGAGGGTGAGTCGTTTCATCAGAACGACGAATGAGCCGCGAGTTTCTTAGAACTTTGTTAAAAGTTCTTTGCCTCCCCCGCCGTTTCCTAAAGCGTCGACCCTCAGCGCATGGACATTTTCCTCGATAACAACGACCGCCCCGCCCACTCCGGCGTTCCGCCCATCGACTTCCGCGCGTCCTTGAACGATGAACAGTTCGCCGCCGTGACCGCCGAGCCGGGTCCACTGCTCATTCTCGCCGGTGCCGGTTCGGGCAAAACCCGCACGCTCACCTACCGCGTCGCCTACCTGCTTTCCAAAGGAGTCAAGCCGTCCGAGATCCTTCTGCTCACGTTCACCAACAAGGCGGCCAAGGAGATGCTCCACCGCGTCCACGAACTCACGGGCGTCGAGCCGGGACGTTTCTGGGGCGGCACGTTTCACTCGATCGGCAATCGCGCGCTTCGCATTTACGGCGATGCCATCGGGCTCGCCAAAAACTTTACCATCCTCGATTCCGACGAATCCGAGTCGCTCCTCAAGCAGGTCGTCGAGACCGAGAGCAAGTTGTTCTTCAAGGACAAGACCAACCCCAAGCCCGGCCCGCTTTTCAACGTGTTGTCCCTCGCGCGCAACACGCAGAAATCCCTCGCCGAAACCGTCGAGCGCTACTTCCCGCAATACGACGAGATCAAGCACATGCTCCCGCCCTTCGCCGCCGCCTACGCGGCAAAAAAGCGCGACCAGCACGTGTTGGATTACGACGACTTGCTGGAGCTGTGGCTCGACCTCCTGCGCAAGGCGCCCGACGTCGCCCGCTACTTCGGCGAACGCTTCCGCCACATCCTCGTCGATGAGTATCAGGATACGAATACGATCCAGTCCCAGATCATCGACGCCCTCGCCCCGCACCATCGCGTGATGGCGGTCGGCGACGACGCGCAATGCATCTACTCGTGGCGCGGTGCCGACTTCGAAAACATCATGACATTCGAGGATCGCCACCCCGGCACGCAGATCCATCGCATCGAGACGAACTACCGCTCCACGCCACAGATTCTCCAGCTCGCCAACGGCGTGCTCGAAGCCCAGCCCAAGGGTCGCCACTTCGACAAAGAACTCCGCGCCTCGCGCCGGAATTCGCAGAAACCGATGGTCGTCCAAACCATCGATGACCGCGAACAGGCTGACTTCATTTTGAAACGCGTCCGCAGCCTGATCGAAGACGACGGCGTGTCGCCCAACGAGATCGCCATTCTCTACCGCTCGCACTTCCACGCGTTGGAAATCCAACTCGCGTTCTCCAAGGCCGGCGTGCCTTACCAGATCACGAGCGGCGTAAAATTCTTCGAGCGCCAGCACGTGCGCGACTTGATCGCCTTTGTGCAATTCGTCGCCAACCCGCGCAACGAATCCGCGTGGAATCGCATCGCCATCCTGCTCCCGAAAGTCGGCGAAAAGGGCGCGCAAAAAATCCACACCGCCGCCTACGACCACGCGAAGTTGATGCAGCGCGACTTCATCGACGCACTCGCGACCGACGATGTGAAGAGCAAGGT
>JBEVND010000234.1:0-4449 GCA_040508285.1 Rariglobus sp.
CGTTGCTCCATAGCGCGAATGCCATCGCGGCACATCCCGCCGGTTTCCTGCCTCTTGAAGTGACCAACCATGCGCAGGCTACGTCGGGCTGGTTGGGCTCGTTGATCCGCTTGTTCTCCAGCCCACTTTGGCACACAAGTGGACTGCGTTCGCTGGACTCCCTTCCCGTTTGGTTCTGGCCGTCGTATGCACGCCATCTGTTCGGCGCACCCCCGTTTTTCCAGACCACGGATCAAGAAAACCAATGGTCGCGCCATCTACTCACCCACCTCGACGCCGTGGTGAGAACACTTGAAGCCAACCGAGGCTCGTCCGCCGCGAAAACCGTCGCGCAAATCGCCCTCACCGCCTCGGCACGCTGGCCTTCGGTTGGCTCCGGAAACCAGCAACTCCACCGCGCCCAAGCACTCGGACGCCTCCGCACATTGCTCGCTCCGCGCATCAATGCGTTCCAACGCACCTCAGTCGTGGACCCAGCCTCCGCCCTGCGGGTGGCCGTTATCAAAGACACTCACGACGCTCAGTCCAACGTGCTCGGCTCCACGCAGTTTAAAACCCTGCTCGACTCCGCGCGCGTCGATCTCACCTGCTACGCTCCGGAAGATCTTCCGTCTGAGGTGGCCGCTCAAGTAGAGGCCCTGCGCACCGCCAGCTTCGATGCGGTTATCTTTGCCTGCGACGTGTCTGCTCCCGACAACCCGTTTTCTCAACTCGCGCTGCACCGCGTTGCTCCTCGCCAGTTTGCCACGGCCTTGTCACCTCGCTCGAGTGGCTTGCCTGAGATCGACGTTTTTCTCGCCGATGGAACCTTCGATGCCACGGCCTATTCGGAACAAGTCGCCCGCCTGCCCTCCGCGCTGGCTTTCGATTTTTCCTCACTCGACACCGTCGGTGAAACTTCAGAAACGCGCACCGACCTGGGTTTGCCTGCAGATGCGCATCTGCTCGTTGCCACCGTCCATCCCGCCCACACCACGGTGGCCACGCGTGAACGATGGAAGCACCTCCTCGAGCAAGATCCATGCGTCCGCCTGATCCTTATCGCTGCCGTCGCCGATACCGCACTTCCGATGCTTCTCGCCGAGTGCGAGCGCCAGTTTGGCAACCGCGTGATTCTCGCCGGTGATACACCGCTGCAACCCGACGCGCTGACTGCTTTGTTGCGGGTATGCGACGGCTACATCGTCGGCACGTCTCCAGAAGATCACTACAATCGTCAACTGGCTCAACACCTGGGTCTCACGGTGGCCAACGTCCCGCCGCGCATCGATTGCCTCGCGTTTGCCGACGCGCTCACCGCCGTATTGGAAATCGCCTGCCGCACGCCCGATCAACCACTCATCGCCCCCGCGATCCCTCACGATCTCACGACGCGCCACCACCAGGGCAAAGACCTCCTCGCGTTCGGTCGCGCCGACCGTGCGGTGGTTTACCTGCTCGCCGCGATCGAAGATCCCCATGCGGATGCCGCCGTGTGGCACGATCTCGCACTCGCGTTGCACGCCAACAACCAACCCGCCGACGCCATCCAGGCGCTCGAAACCTCCGTCCGCCTTGATGCCAACCGCCTCGACGCGTGGCTGCTCCTCGCCGACTGGGCGACCGACTTCGGCCACACGGAACTCGTCAACGAAATCACCGAAGTGGTCAGCGAACTCGCCCCCGCCGATCCGCGCGTCGTGGCGCTCCACTCTTCGCGGCTCGCCTAAACTCCATCCGCCATGCGCGTCCTTTTCGCCTACTCGTCGGAGCCCCACTACATGGCTCCTCCCCGGCTCTCGGAAGATCAGGTCAACTGCGGCCCCTACTTTCAGGACCGGCGGGTTCACGACCGCTGGACTTCACTCGCCACGCTCCGCGGAGACTACGACCTGGCCAAAGTTGCCCGCCGCCTGCCCGCCTCGCAACAGCCCGACCTGGTGGTTGTGCATGTGGACGGCGCGAGCATGGCCGGCATCCCTCGCAACCTCTCGGCCTTCAAATGCCCTAAAATCCTCCTCGTGGCCGACACGCACCACGGCGGACGCAATCCGCTCACGGGCATGATCCGTTACGCGCTCGGTGAGCCCTTTGATCGTGTCGTGCTACTCTACGACCGTCACCACGCCGAGTTTTTCCGGGCGGCGGGCATTCAAAATCTCCACTGGCTTCCCTCGCTCACCTTCGCGCATTCCGACGCGCGCGTGACCGCCGCCTTGACCGCTCGCCGCGAGCCGCGCATCGCCATCGTCGGCACCACTGGCTACCACCCGCGCCGACTCCGGCTCTTTTCCGGATTGGTCGAACACCATCTCCCGCTCGATTGGCGCGAGATCCAACAGTGCCAGGCCATCGATCACTACGCGGGGTCGCTCATCGGCCTCAACGCGAGCATGAATGGCGACCTCAACATGCGCACGTTCGAGATTCTCGCGGGAGGCGCCCTGCTTTTGACCGACCGTCTCGCGCCTGCTTCGGGTCTCGACGATCTTTTAAAAGAGAACCGCGAATTCGTGGCCTACGATTCGATCGATGAACTCGTCGAGCGCGCCCGGCATCTGCTCTCAGCTCCCGCCGAAGCGCAAGCGATCGCCAGCGCCGGGGCCGCATGGTTCCGCGAACACTTCAACGAGCACCGCCGCCGGGAAGCATTCCTCGACATCGCCTTTCACGGACGTGACCGCCCGGAATTCGCGCTGCCGTCATCCCGTATTCAGTTTCCGGTTACTCCGTCCCTTGGTCGCCTGGCCGATGCCTACCACTGGCTGCAGGTGCGCCACCAGAAGACCGAAACCGTGCGCGTGCAGCTCGACGAGTCGGCACCGGCCGTTTTTCCCGAACTGTTCGCCACGTTGCCTCGCGTCAGCAGCCAGAATCTCGCCACCGCCAGCAACGAACCCGCAGACCTCGCCGTTCTTTCTGTTCGCTCGCCGATCCCCGCCGGCAAGCCCCGGCACATCTGGTTATGGGACGCGCCTGAATCCGGCGCCTCCCACCCCGCCGCCGTTCGCCTCGCAGCGCAAGGCTGGCATCCCCTGCCCGCGCAGCCGTTTCTTTTCACCAGCGAACCCGAGAAAGCCCGCGATCCAGCCGATGTGCTCGTGGAAAAAGCACGCGAGCATCTCAAACAGGGCGACGTCTCCGGTGCGCTCGAGAATGCCTCGTCGGCCCTCAAGCTTTCGCCCGCGTCCGCGGATGCTTTGTTTGTGATCGTCGAGCTCGCCATCGAAACTCAAAATTGGCCCCTAGCCGCAGGAACGCTGCTTCGCGCGCAAAAGATTGCTCCGCGCCATCCGCAGATCGCCCTCCTTCGCCGTCAGATCGAAATCAAAACTCCACCGCGCCAGTCGCGACGGCTGCTTTCGGTCGCACGCCTCGCCTATGACTGGCGCGATTACGCCCGCACCCGACTCTACGCCAATCTCGCGCTCGAGGCCGACGCCGACTGTGCCGATGCCCATCACCTTTTGGGCCTGCTCGACTTTTATCATGCCGGCGGTGCCGCCTCCACTGCCTCCCGCATGGAAGCCGTCTCCGCCCTGCGCAACGCGTGCCGGCTTGAACCGCGGCGCGCCGACTACCAGGCCGAACTCGCGTTTGCCTGCGAAGAACTCCGCTGGCTGCCGGAAGCCGCCGAGGCCTTCCGGTGCGCAGTGACGCTCGAGCCGTCCGCACTGCTCTGGCGTTCGCTCGGCCGTTGCCTCCGTGCATCGGGGTCGACAGACGATGCCCGCGCTGCGCTCCAGCAAGCGATCGCGCTCGCCCCGGACGACGAAGCGTTGGCCAACGAACTTCGCGAACTTGTCCACGTCCCCACGCCTCCGGCTTCAGCCCTCGCATCCGGTGTGCAGACAGCGTCGCTTCTTCCGACGAGCGACGACGAAGACGTGCTGCCGCCGGCGCTCGCCGGCATCGCCGAAATCCTCGGCGACACGTCCACTGCCGAGGTCGAGACCAGCCTCCGCTTATGCGCCTCGTTCGAAAGCATCGCCCGCCAATCGGCCGGCGACCTCCGCCTGCCCGCGCTCCGTTCGTTGATGGCTTATCAGCCGTGGTTCGGCATCGATACGCCCTCGGTGCTTCGCGAATGCATCGAACGCGGTCGCTTGCTCGTGCTCTTCGGGGAAAAAACGCAACCGGACTGGATCGCGTCCGAAGGCATCCACCCAGACAACTTCCGCGCGCTTTCCCACCGCGAAATCAACCTCTGGTTGGTCGCACGCCATCGCCTCGCGATCACGCTTCGCAAATCGCCCGAGCACATTGATCCCGTGCTCGCCGACGACCAGTCCGCGCTCGCCGGCTACTACGCTCATGCCGTCGCGTTGATCGACAAAGCCCACGCGTATTTCGAATGCTACCGGCCCGACACCGTCGTGATCGCCCAAGGTCACGACATCGTCTCCGCCGTGCTCCGTCACTTCGCCGTTCTCCGCGGGCTACGAGTCGTTTCGCTCGAAAACACCTTCC
>JBEVND010000235.1:0-3816 GCA_040508285.1 Rariglobus sp.
CCCTGCGCAAGGCCCTGCTCGATCCAAACTTCACCGCCCGCCCCTTCAGTCTCGCCGAATCATGGAAAGCTGCCGAAGGCGTCCAATCGGTTGAACTGATCGCCCATTCACGAGCCGGCTTCATCATCGTCGAAGGAGAAAATCCGGTCACCAACGATCTGCATCCCGGCGTGCTAAGACACGAACTCGCGCCCTTGCTCGCACGCATGGGCGAGACCGCTTCGATGGAAGCCCTCTGCGCCTTGGCGACCGAGGAGACTCGCCGGCTCACGCAGTTCGATCGCGTGCTCATTTACCAGTTCGACGAAGAATGGAATGGCACCGTGATCGCCGAGAGTCGCAACGACGCACTGCCATCCATCATGCGCCACCGTTTTCCTGCGTCGGACATCCCGAAACAGGCGCGCGATCTCTACCACATCAACCGGCTGCGACTCATCGCAAGCAACGATTACACGCCGGTGCGCCTGCTCGCGTCTTCGGCCAGTCTGCCTCCGCTCGACCTGACGCTTTCCACGTTGCGCGGCATTTCGCCCATCCACCTCGAATACATGCGCAACATGGGCACCGGCTCATCCATGTCGGCGTCGATCATGCGCGAGGGTAAACTCTGGGGCCTGCTCTCCTGCCACGGCCGCGAACCGCGTCGCCTCTCCTTCGCCACGCGTTCCGTCTGCGACCTGCTCGGGCAGATCCTGTCGCTGCAACTCGCCACCCGCGAACAGTCGCAACAACTCGCCCGCCAGGTTGAGCTGCGAAAAGTGCTTGGCCGTCTGCTCACCCGCATGACCGAGGCCGATGATTTTGTCACCGCCCTCGACGCCAGCCAGCTCTTGGACCTCACGGGCTCGCACGGCGCCGCCATCGTTCGCGGACAGGAGGTTGTCACCTACGGGGTCACGCCCACTCCCGAAATCATCCTGGAGTTGCGTGATTGGGTCGCACCACGGTGCGAAGAGGGAATTTTCCACACGGCCGCGCTGCCTTCTCTGTATCCAAATATCGGCGACCACGCCTCCATCACCGGCGGGCTTCTGGCCATCTCGATTTCCCCGCTGGATCAAAGCTACGCGCTATGGTTCCGCGCCGAACTTGTCCAAACCGTGCTCTGGGGCGGCGATCCGCACAAAAAATCCGAGCCTGCGCCCGACGGCTTGCGCATGCACCCGCGCAAGAGCTTCGATACGTGGAAACAAACCGTCGGCGGACGTTCCGCGCCCTGGCTCCACGCGGAAGAAGACGCCGCCTTGGGTTTCCGGCGCGCCGTGATCGATATCGTGCTCAAGCAAGCCGCCGCCAAGGCACGCCTGCTCACCGAAGTTCAGCGCATGAACAAGGAGCTCGAGGCCTTCGCTTACACCGTCTCACACGATCTACGCGCACCGTTTCGCCACGTGCGCGGGTATGCCGAGTTGCTGCAGATGGAGAAGAGCGAACAACTCGACGACGATGGCCGTTACCTGCTGAAAAAGATCCTTAAATCCACGTCTTACGCGGGCGATCTGGTCGACACGTTGCTGGCGTTTTCACGCATGAATTTGACCCCGCTTTCCACGCAGCCGGTAGAGCTGGTGGAAGTCGTGGATCGCGCCCGTTCGCATGCGATGGCCCAGGCCGGCGACCGTTCCATCGAGTGGATCATCGATCCGCTCCCGTGCGTGAATGCGGACGCCGATCTGCTGCTTTTGGCCATCCAAAATCTCTTCGAGAACGCCGTAAAATATACCTCCAAACGAAACCACGCGGTGATTGAGGTGTCTGCAGAAGAAACCAATACTGAATGGGTAATAAACGTTAAAGACAACGGAGCCGGCTTTGACATGAAGTATGCCGACAAACTTTTCGGAGTATTCCAACGCCTGCATACTTCAGATCAATTCACCGGTCTTGGCATAGGCTTGGCCAGCGTGCGTCGTATTGTGGAAAGACACGGCGGGCGCGTCTGGGCTGAAAGCATTTTGGACCAAGGCTCCATTTTCCACTTTTCGTTGCCCCATATCCCACCGCAACCTCTCCCTTCACATGCTTAAACCGATCCTTCTCGTTGAAGATAATCCCGACGATCTGGAATTGGCTCTTCGCGCGCTCGCCAAGACCAATCTGGCTAACGAAGTCGTCACTGTTCGCGATGGCGAACAGGCACTCGCCTACCTCAAAAAAGAGGGTGAATACGCCAAGCGGCCCAACGGGAATCCCGCCGTGGTGCTCCTCGACCTCAAGTTGCCGAAGATCGACGGCATCCAGGTTTTGGAATACATCAAAACCGACCCGAACCTGAAATCCATTCCCGTCGTGATGCTCACGTCATCCAAGATGGAGAGCGATCTCACCAAGGCGTATAAACTAAACGTCAACGCCTACGTGGTTAAGCCCATTAACTTCGCGGAATTCATCGAGGCGGTCCGTGAACTTGGTATTTTCTGGGCCGTTCTCAACGAGCCACCGCCTGGCTCGCACCGCTCGAATGTTCGCCCTCAGTTGAAATCCGAGGTCAAACCCAACTCGGCTCCGTTCAAAGCCTGATCGGCTTCAACCTCCACACGGCGGACGTGCGGCAACCATGCCGCCGTCCGCCTCTTTTTTGGCCAGAGCGGGATGCTCGAGAATAACGAGCGAGTAAGAAAATGCCCGCGCTTTCAAAAGATCCGGATGCGAGTGAATGAGCTTCGGATTAATGCTCCGGCAAATCGGTCTGATCTCCACCACGCGCCATCCTTCGCGGATTCGCTGGCGATACTCGTCTTCGTTTTGCCCTTCGATCACGAGGTAGTCCTGAATTCCATTCGTCGCGACAAACCCCAAGCGTCCCGGCCCAACGAGTTCGGTTACGTAGCGTAAATTAAGAGCGACCATGGTGCGGCGAACGGCTTGCCGTCACCATGGCACAAGCGAGCCGTCGCGCAACTCGCCGCTTAACGCGAGTTCGCACCGACCACGGCTCCGTCCAGCGCCAACACGTGATTCGCGTGCGTGCGCACCTTGGCGAGCAGCGCAGAATCGGCCGCGAGTGAGTGCCCGTAAGACGGAATCAATTCCCGCAACTTATCCTGCCACGCCGCCGTTTTACTCTGCTCGGGGAAGCAGCGCTGGATCAGGCCCAGCATGATCGAAACGGCGGTCGATGCGCCCGGTGAGGCACCGAGCAACGCAGCGATCGAGCCATCCGCGGCCGCCACGACCTCCGTGCCGAACTGCAACACGCCGCCCTTTTTCGCGTCTTTCTTGATGATCTGCACGCGCTGGCCCGCGATCTCCAAGCGCCAGTCTTTCGGGTTCGCCTCGGGAAAATATTCCTTCAACGCGGCGAAGCGCTGCTTCTTCGACTGGAGCACCTGCCCGATCAGGTATTTGGTGAGATCCACGTTATCGCGACCGACCGCAAGCATCGGCCCCAGGTTGCTTGGCTTGATGGAAGCCGGCAGGTCGAGGAACGACCCCTCCTTGAGAAACTTGGTGGAGAACCCCGCGTAAGGTCCGAACAGCAGCGACTTCTTTCCATCCACGACGCGTGTGTCGAGGTGCGGCACCGACATCGGCGGCGCACCCACCGAAGCCTTGCCATAAACTTTGGCTTGGTGACTCGCTACCACCGCCGCGTTGTCGCACCGCAGCCACTGACCGCTCACCGGAAATCCACCGAAACCGCGGCCTTCCGGGATTTCGCTCTTCTGCAGCAGCGGCAAGGCACCGCCGCCCGCGCCGAGAAACGCAAAGCGCGCGTTCACTTTTCGCTTACCGTTCCGCCCCTCGATCTTGAGTTTCCAGCGACCGTTTCCACGACGCGCGATGTCCGTCACGCGTTCGCCGAGATACACG
>JBEVND010000266.1:0-6218 GCA_040508285.1 Rariglobus sp.
ACTGGACCTGATTCTTTCGGACTACGATCTGGGCTCCTTTAACGGGTTGCGTGCGCTCGAGATTATCAAGGAGCGCGACATCGAGATTCCGTTCATCCTTATTTCGGGAACGATCGGCGAGGACCTCGCGGTGGATGCGATCAAACAGGGTGCGTCAGATTACCTGCTTAAAGACCGGTTGGCGCGTCTGGGGACGGCGGTGAATCAGGCAATCAAGGAAAGTCGGCTGCGCCAGGAACGAAAGCAGTCAGAGGCCGCGCTGGCCGTGAGCGAGTCGCGCTACCGGTTGCTGGTGGAGCAGGCCGCTGACGGGATTTTCATGGTGGATGCAGCCGGAAATTACTCCGACGTAAACGTGCGCGGTTTAGAGATGTTGCAGTATAGGCGTGAGGAGTTTTTGAAGCTTCACCTGGGCGATTTGATCTCGATCGAGGATCGTACACGACTGGCCGCAGAAGTAGCTAACTTAAGACGTGGAAAAACGCGTGTATCTGAGTTTAGAATACGCAGGAAGGACGCGACTTGGTTTGATGCCGAGATAAGCGCGCGCGCCCTGCCAGACGGGCAGTTGATGGGCATCGTGCGGGACCTGACCGAGCGCCGGCGCTCGGAACAGGCCTTGCGCGAGAGCGAGGAACGCTTCCGGCAGCTGGCTGAGAACATCAACGAAGTGTTCTGGATGAGCGATCCGATGACGGGTGAGCTCCTTTATATCAGCCCCGCGTTCGAGGCTATTTGGGGGCAGCCGATCGTGAATGTTTACGAGCGTCCTGCCGCATGGACGGATGCGATTCATGCCGAAGATCGCGAGCGGGTGGTCGCCGCGATGAGCGCGCAAGCCGGCGGTGGCTACCATGAAATTTACCGCGTGGTGCGGCCTGATGGCTCGTTGCGTTGGGTGCGCGATCAGGCGTTCCCGATCAAGGATGCGAAGGGGAAAGTTTACCGCATTGTCGGAACGGCCGAAGACATCACCGAGTGGCGGAAACTCGAAGAGCAGTTCCGTCAGGCGCAAAAACTGGAAGCGATCGGCACGCTTGCCGGCGGAATAGCGCACGATTTCAACAACATCCTGGGTGCGATTATTGGTTACGTGGAGCTGACGAAGGCCGGACTCCGGGGGAACTCGAGTTCGCAGCAATACCTCGAACTTGTCTTGCAGGGAGCGAACCGTGCGGCGTCGTTGGTGCGGCAAATTCTGGCCTTCAGCCGACAGCAGGATCATCAACGCGTCGCGGTGCAGCTGAGGCATGTCGTGGCAGAGCCGATCAAGCTGCTGCGCGCCACGATCCCGGCGATGATCGAGTTCGACCAGTTCCTCGCCAACGATCTGCCGATCGTGCACGCGGACCCGACGCAGGTTCACCAGATTGTGATGAATCTATGCACGAATGCCGCTCATGCGATGAAGGACCGTCCGGGCAAATTGACGGTGAGGCTCGATAAATTCCTAATGGACGCGCGTCAGCCGGAGGTGGTGGGTGCGCGTTTAAAACCCGGTCTCTACGTGCGGCTCACGGTAACCGATACGGGATCGGGTATGGATCGGGCGACCGTTGAGCGTATTTTCGAACCGTTCTTCACGACCAAAGGGCCGGGCGAAGGGACGGGCCTGGGGCTGTCTGTGGTGCACGGGATTATGCAGACGCATGAAGGCGCGATCACCGTGCAGAGCCAACTGGGTGAGGGGACCACGTTTCATTTATTTTTCCCGGCTGAAGGGGCCGTCGTTTCCGATCGCGCGCCGCAGGAAAACTCGGAGATGCCGCGCGGTGCCGGCCAGCGCATCTTGTTTATCGACGACGAGCAGCCGCTGGCACAACTCGGGAAGTCGATCCTCGAGGAACTGGGTTACCAGGCTACCGCCGTCGTGAACGTCGCCGATGCGCTTGAGCGAGTGCGGGCAGAGCCCGATGCATTCGATCTCGTTATTACGGATTTGAGTATGCCAGGCATGGTCGGGACGGAGCTGGCGGCTCATTTCCTGTCGATCCGCCCGAATCTACCGATCATCCTCACGACGGGTTACGCAGCCAACATGACGGCTGAAACGGTGCATAAACTCGGGATCAATGAACTGCTCTTGAAGCCCTTTAGTTTCCGTTCGCTGGGCGTGTCGGTTCATCGCGTTCTTTCGGGGGTGAAGTCGTGAGTGCCAAATCAACACCCGTGCGCATTCTGGTCGTCGATGACGACGAACTTTTCCGCACGATGTTGCGGGCCATGCTCGAACAGTTGGGGCATACGGTCACCGAAGCGTCGGATGGTCGCCACGCGCTTGAGGTGTATCAAGCCGCGGAGTTCGACCTGGTCTTGACCGACCTCATCATGCCGGGAAAAGAGGGGATCGAGACGATCCTCGCACTGCGTAAAATCAACCGGGAGGTGAAGATTATCGCAATGTCGGGCGGAGGTCGGGTGACGTCGATGGACTACCTCGATATTGCCCGGCAAGTAGGGGCCAAACGCCTGCTTAAAAAACCGTTCACTCAACGGGAGCTCCAAGTGACGATCCAGAGCTTGCAGATTCCGGAAGCGCCGTCCGTTCCATAAGTGTAAACCGGACGGCGCGCGGAAATTTCTAACGCTAACAATCCCGAGTGACTAACGCGCTCAGAGATTGGCGATGATTGCGTCGGCCATGGCCTTGGTGCCCACGGAGGGTTTGCCGAAGGCGATGTCACCGGTGCGCACGCCGTCGGTGGCGACAGCTTTGCGGACAGCGGCTTCGATCTTGTTGGCAACGTCGTCGAGGCCGAAGCTGTAGCGCAGCATCATCGCGCCCGAGAGGATCTGGGCGCACGGGTTGGCAATGCCTTTGCCTGCGATGTCGGGAGCGGTGCCGCCGGCGGGCTCGAAGAGGCCGAACGGTTTGCCGAGGGAATTCTTGCCCGTGCCGAGCGAGGCGGAGGACAACATGCCGAGGGAGCCACAGATAACGGCCATCTCGTCGGAGAGGATGTCGCCAAACATATTCTCGGTGAAGAGCACATCGAACTGGTTCGGGTCACGCGCGAGCTGCATGGCGGCGTTGTCGACATACATGTGGCTGAGCGCGAGGTCGGGATGATTCTTGGCGAAATAAGCCGTCACGATGCGGCGCCAGAGAACGGAGGTCTCGAGGACGTTGGCCTTGTCGACCGAGCAGACTTTCTTGCCGCGCGAACGGGCGGTGACGGCGGCGACCTCGGCGATGCGCTCGATTTCGGACGTCTTGTAAACCATCGTGTCGACGGCCTGTTCTTCGCCGTTTTCGAGGGTCGTGGTGGCCTTCGGAAGACCGAAGTAAATACCGCCGGTGAGCTCACGGATACAAACGATGTCGATGCCGTTGGGGATGCGCTCGGTTTTAAGCGGCGACGCGTCGGTCAGGTCGGAATAAAGAAGACCGGGGCGAATATTGGCGAAAAGATTGAAGGCTTTGCGCAGGGGGAGAAGCGCGGCGCGCTCGGGCTGTTCCTTGGGCGGGAGCTTTTCCCATTTCGGGCCACCGACGGAGCCGAAGAGAATGGCGTCGGCATCTTTGCAGAGAGCCAGGGTGGAGTCGGGGAGGGCTTTGCCGTGGTTGTCGATACCGGCGCCGCCTACGTCAGCCGTGGTGTAGGACAGCTTGAGGTTTTCCTTCTTCGCAACGTGCTCGAGCACGCGAAGGGCTTCGGTCATAACCTCGGGCCCGATGTAGTCTCCTGGAAGAACGGCGAATTTAAGGGTCTGCATAAAAGCCGAGACGTTAGCCTGGCGGGGAAAGCGCTGGCAAAGGCAATTTTATCGGTTGCGGGGTTTCGGGAAACGGGTCTGTTGGCGGCCTGATGAAATTGCATGTTCTGCCGGCTGGCCCGATTGAAACGAACGCCTTCTTACTGACCGATGCGGCTCGGGGTGAAGCGGTGTTGATCGACGCACCGGGTGGAATCTGGGCGCTGGTGGAGCCGATTTTGGCAAAAGAAAACTGCACGCTGGTCGAGCTGTGGCTGACGCACGGGCACTGGGATCACATTCAGGATGCAGCGGACGTCGTCGCTGCGAGCGGTGCCAAGGTGCGCGGGCACGCCGCTGATCGTGTTTTCTTCGACACACCACAGATCATGTCTGCGTTCTTGAGTCGCGGGATCACCTTGAAGCCGGTAGGCGTGGACCATTGGGTGGCGCAGGATGATCGTTTCGAGGTGTTGGGACGCGAAGTGGAGGCGCGGCATGTGCCGGGACATTGCCCGGGAAACGTGCTGTTTTATTTCGCGGCGGAAGGAGTCGTGTTCGTCGGCGATGCGTTGTTTGCCGGAAGTGTCGGGCGCACGGATCTCCCCGGCGGAAACCATGAGCAACTCATGTCGGTAATTCGCACGCAGATTTACACGTTGCCGAACGCGACGGTCGTTTACCCCGGTCACGGGCCCGCGACGACGGTCGAGCGCGAGAAAAAGACGAACCCGTATGTAAGGGGTTAAGATTTCTCGTTTGTCATTAAACCGCCGAGCAGGATCACTGATTGCATCCGATGACTGACCTTCAGCAGGACGAGTTTTTCATGCGTCAGGCCATCTCGCTGGCTCGACAGGCGTGGGGACATACCCATCCGAACCCACTGGTCGGCGCGGTGATCGTGGAGTCGGGCGCGATCGTGGCGGAAGGATTTCACGCCAAGGATGGCGGCCCGCATGCTGAACGCGTGGCGCTCACTGCACTCGGGCGCATGCCCAAGCCCGGCGCGACTCTGTATGTAACGTTGGAGCCCTGCTCCACGCACGGGCGCACGGGAGCCTGTTGCGAGGCGATTCAGTTGGCGGGCATAAAGCGTGTGGTAGTCGGCGCCACCGACCCAAACCCAGAACACGCAGGACATGGTTATGAAGTGTTGCGAGCCGCAGGTATCGAGGTCGTCACGGGCGTGCTGGCACGGGAATGCGCCGACCTGAATCTGATTTTTAACCACTGGATCGCTACGGGTGGTCCATTGCTGGCCGCCAAGGTCGCGATCACGCTCGACGGTAAAATGGCTTGTCGGTCAGGCGAATCGAAGTGGATCAGCAATGAGGCATCTCGGGCGGATGTTCATAGCTGGCGTAGGTATTTTCCGGCGATCGCCGCGGGTGCCATGACGATTTTAAAAGATAACCCGCAGCTGACGGCGAGGACAGCCGATGGAGCTGTCTGGTGTCCGTGGCGATTTGTATTCGATGGACTGCTACGCACGGTCTTGGACAAAAATCTGCCTCAGGTTTACACCGACGAACATCGTGATCGGACCATTGTAGTGACGACGCCACATGGCGGGATGGGCTACGTGCGCAAATTGCGCGACTTGGGCGTGCAGGTCTGGGTGATCGACACACCGACTCAGCGAGTAAGTTTTGCGGAGTTCCGAAAACGCTGCGCCGAAGCCAGGATCACGGGCGTTTATTTTGAGGGAGGGTCTCAGCTCATCAGTGAGATGATTCGTTCGCGGCAACTGGACTACCTATTTGCCTATCGAGCGCCGGTTTTGTTCGCCGATGAAAAAGCCAAAACGATGTTCAATGGACTGCGCCCTGAGCGGGTGGATCAAGCTGTGCGATTAACTGATGTGCGCAACGAGGTGTTCGGCGACGATGCCTTGATGCGCGGTCATATGACCTATCCCGAAAAACTCCTGGTCGATGAAACTGTATTTAGCCTCCGGTAACGCCCACAAGGTTCAGGAGATGAATGCGCTCGCACAGGCGAGTGGACTCGATCTCGAAATCGTATCAGCCAAAGCCGTAGGCGGAATGCCCGCGGTGGAGGAAGACACGGGCACGTTTGTCGGTAATGCGCGCAAAAAAGCGTTGGCGCTTAAGGCAATTCTCCCGCCCGACGCGTGGGTGCTGGCCGACGATAGCGGCCTGTGCGTTGACGCGTTGGACGGAGCTCCCGGAGTGGAGTCTGCCTATTACGCCGGACCGCAAGGGGATTCGGCGGCGAATCTTGCAAAGTTAGTCACGGTGATGAGTGGAGTATCGTCCAAGAAGCGCGGTGCACATTTTGTCTGCGTGCTGTTACTCGTTGGCCCGAGGGAGGCTGAAGCGGTCTTTGAAGGACGTTCAGAGGGAAGCCTTGCGATAGTGCCGCAAGGCGGCGCGGGTTTTGGTTACGATCCGCTTTTTGTGCCCACCGGGCGGATACACAGTTTTGCTCAGCTTACGGACGCGGAGAAAAATGAGTTGAGCCACCGCGGTCGAGCATGGGTTAAGTTGGCGGATTGG
>JBEVND010000274.1:0-5930 GCA_040508285.1 Rariglobus sp.
AAGGCGCGGGCGTGGTCGTTTTGAAACGTCTGTACGATGCGCAACGCGACGGCGATCGCGTGATCGCGGTGATTCGCGGGGTGGCGATGAACAACGATGGACGCGGGCAGGGTCCGCTCACGCCAAGTGCGGACGGCCAAGCGGCGGTCATGCGCGACGCGTGGCGCGATGCAGGTCTGGATCCGGCGAGTGCGGGGCTGCTCGAAGCCCATGCGACCGCGACGCAGGCGGGCGACGCCAGCGAACTCGCGGCGTTGGCAGAGGTGTTTGGCGGCGCGGTGGCTCCCGTGCCAGTGACCTCGGTCAAGGCGAACATCGGTCACGGTCTTTCGTCGGCAGGTATGGCGTCGCTGCTCAAGGCCGTGTGCGCGGTCGAGTTGGGCACGATTTTTCCGCAACCGCTGAGCGGCCCGCTGCGCTCCGAACTGACGGCGCCGGCTTCACGATTGCGCGTGCCGGTCACGGCAGAGGAATGGATTCGAAATGGCGCCACGCCACGTCGCGCCGGAGTCAGTGCGTTTGGATTTGGCGGGACCAATGTTCACGTGGTCCTGGAGGAAGCGCCGGCGCTGGCTGAGCGGGCGTTATCATCGACGGCACGCTGGAAAATTCAGGTAAGTGCACCGACGGCGGATTTGCTGGCGGGTTATGCGCGGGCGCTCGCCGGCGTGCTGCGTCGAGAAACCGTCTCGGTGCGAGACGTCGCCTATACGTTGGCCAATCGCCGCCGCGATGCGGAGATGGCTGAGTTTTGCGCAAGCGACCAGGCCGGATTGTTGCAAAAACTGGAGATGCTGGCGCGCGGCGAACGTGTGCCGGTGGCGACGGCCGAGGCTGTATCCGCTACGCAAGGACAGTGGGTGTCGTTGCCGCCGTCACCCTTGGTGGAACGTAGGTTTTGGCTGATCGACGAAGCGCGAGTTTCAAAATCCAGGACTGCGGTGATGCCGACGGAGGTTGCGGAAGTTGAATCTGTTTCAAACACTGACGACACCGCCGCGGTGATTGCGTCCATCTGCGCGGTCACCGCGTGGCGTGCGGAGGAGATTCGAATGGATCAGCGATTCGTGGCCGATCTTGGATTCGACTCTCTGACGACGCTCGAGTTTGTGACGGCGTTGGGAAAACATCTTGGAGGCCGGGCCACGCCGCCCCGTGCTCTGTTTGGCCCATCGCTGACGGTCGGTGAGCTCACCACATGGGTGATCACTCAGTCCAGGATTTCTGATCCCGTCGCGGATCTCGGGGCAACCTTCGTGTTCACAGAGAAAGATCGGCCTTGGTTGCGCCAGCATCGTCCGGAAGGCGGGGCGCTGTTGCCCTTGGCTGCCATGATGGAAGCGGTGCAGAAACAGTTTTCGGTCGATGCGGTAGGTGCCGGCTCGTTGTCCGATTTTAGAGTAAGTGCGCCGGCTTACGTGCTGGGCGAACAGATCGCGCTGCGGGTGGTGGCGGGCGACGCCGGTTCCTTCACGCTCTACTCGGACAAAGGTGAGCCGTTGGCCAAGGGAGTGGCCGGTGGTGATCGCAGCGTGTTGCCCGCGCTCGCGTTGGACGCGCTTGAGGAGGGCACGCTTTCAACGAGTGATTTTTATAAGGAGTTCGGGTTTCACGGGCCGGCTTTGCAGGCGCTCGCCACGGTTCCGGCGCTTAACCCCACCGCCATCGCCGGAATGATCAGGGGTGGCACCGATGCGGTGGTGCAGTTGGACGGAGCGCTGCAACTGGCTCTCTATTTTATCGCGAGTCAACGAAAGCAGCGGGCGATCGTGACAGGATTTTCCAACTATCGCCAAATCGCCAAGTGGCCGGAGTCAGGCCTCGTGCAGGTCGCCGCAGTGTTGACCCGAGGTAACGTGGATGTCCTACGCGGCGACTTTGATCTGCGCGACGAGTCGGGAGAACTGATTGCGCAGTGGCGTGGGGTGGAGGCACGGGTGCTTAAGTCCACATCGGGAGCGGCTGCCGAACTGGAGAAGAAATTTCCTGAGCTGCGTGAACTGGCGGCGCGCAAGGTGGCATTGGCCGAGGCAGGTTTTGTGATGCCGTATTTTCAATCGCACGAAGGTGTGGCGGGCGCGACGACGCGAATCGAGGGACGTGAGTTGGTTAACTTTTCGTCGTATAACTATCTCGGTCTTTCGGGTGACTCCCGGGTGAATCGCGCGGTGGCTGCCGCTGTGACGCGTTACGGGACGTCCGCATCGGCGAGTCGCGTGGCCTCGGGAGAAAGACCTGTGCACGCCGAGCTCGAACGCAGCATCGCGGAGTTCCTTGGATGTGGCGGCGCGCTGGCGACGGTGAGCGGGCACTCCATCAACGTGTCGCTGCTCGGGCATTTGCTCGGGCCTGAAGACGTGGTGATTCACGACAGTCTGGCGCACGATAGCATCGTGACCGGCGCCCGCCTCTCCGGCGCACGTCGTCTGGTTTTCCCGCACAACGATCTGAACGCGCTGGAGAACCTGCTCGCACAAGAGCGTCCGACTGCGCGTCGCGTCCTGATCGCGGTTGAGGGCGTTTACAGCATGGACGGAGACTTGGCTCCGTTGCCGGAGATCGTGTCGTTGAAAAAGCGATACGAGGCGCTGCTGCTGGTGGACGAGGCGCACTCGTTGGGCGTGTTGGGCGCGACGGGCGCGGGCGCGGGCGAGCATTTCGGCGTGGCGCGTGACGATGTGGATTTTTGGATGGGCACTCTGTCGAAGACGCTCGCGAGCTGCGGCGGCTATGTCGCGGGCGACGCGGCGTTGATCGACTACCTGAAGTTTACGATGCCGGGGTTCATTTACAGCGTGGGGCTCTCGCCGGCAAATGCCGCGGCCGCGCTGGAGGCATTGCGGCTGTTGCGCGCGGATGCGGAGCCTGTGCAACGCCTGCTCCGCAACACGGAGCTTTTCCGTGTGTGCTGTCGTGAGAACGGCGTGGACATCGGTATGAGTGCCCACTCGGCCGTGGTGCCCTGCATGGCGGGAACGTCCACGCGCGCATTGCGGTTGGCGGAGGCGTTGGCGGCCGCGGGGATCAACGTGCAACCGGTGTTTTATCCGGCGGTGGAAGAAGGCCGGGCGCGGCTGCGGTTTTTCATCACGGCGGATCACACCGAGGAGCAACTTCGCACCACGGCGGACCTGCTCGGTCGGGAACTCGCGGTGCTGAACGAGCAGGGGGTGTCGGCTTGAGCGCGCCGGTTGTCATCAGGCCCGTTCGTGGGAAGCGCGAAAAGGAAGTGTTTCTCAAGCTGCCGTGGCGCGTGCTCGGTGATAATCCCGCGTGGGTTCCGCCGATGTTGTTCGACGTCCGCAGACAGACCGCCCCAGGGAAGGGTGATTTTTTTAAGCACTCCGAAGGCGCTTTTTTTCTGGCGTGGCGTGGAGCCGAGGCAGTGGGCCGCGTGGCGGCGTTGCATAATCGAAAGCACTTGGACGTGCATGCGGACGGCGCTGGTTTTTTCGGTTTTTTTGACTGCGAAGATAACCAGGAAACCGCGCAAGCGCTCCTCACGACCGCAGAACAATGGCTGCACGCGCGTGGACTGACGACGTCGCGCGGGCCGGCAAACTTCAGCATTCAGGATGAAGCGGGCGTGGTGATCGATGGTTTCGAGCACGCGCCGATGGCGGGGATGGCTTATACGCCGCCTTACTATCAGGCGTTGTTGGAGAACGCGGGTTATGCCAAGGCGAAGGATCTCTACGTATGTCGCATTCGTCGCGACCAGTGGGAGAAACTCCAGTTCGACCGAATGTGCGCGATTGTCGATCGCCTCGCGGTCGGCGTGACGATCCGCGAGATCGACATGAACAATCTGCCGGCGGAAGCGCAGAAGCTGTCCGAGATCTTCAGTGAAGCCTGGCGCGAAAACTGGGGGGCGCAGCCGATTTCGCAGGCGGAATTCCTGAAGTATGCGGAGCAATACAAGTTGTTCATCGACCCCCGCCTGATCCTGATCGCAGAAAAAAATGGCGAACCGTTGGGCATGATCGTGGCGATCCCCAACATGAACGAGATCATCAAGCGTATCGACGGCCGGCTGTTTCCGCTGGGCTGGTGGCACTTGCTGCGCGACCGCAAACGACTGAAGAGCATCCGACTCTTTCTCCTCGGGATTAAAAAGAAGGCGCGGCTCCTCGGGATTCCTGCGCTCTTCATCCGCCGTTACCACCAACTGTTGATGAACTCTGATTACGAGACGTTGGAGTTTTCCTGGATCCTCGAGGACAACCGCGAGGCGTTGACGTTGATGGAGCGGATCGGAGGCAAACGGGTGCAAACGCTGCGGCTTTACGAAAAAACGCTGGGATGAGACGCGGGGGCTTCTTGATCATCGAGTGGAAAACGTGGTGGCACGCATCGGGTGCGATGAGCCGTGCATGGCCGGCCGTGGCGGCGATCCTGTTTTTGGGCGCGCATGCCGTGTTGGGTGGTTTGCGCAGTGATCACGCACTGATCGCACTGGCGGCGCTGGCGCTCTCCTATGCAGGACCGAGGTTACGACCGGCGGCGGGGTTTTTGCTGCCGCTGTTGATCATGGTCGTGGTCTATGACGCGCAACAATACTGGGCCGGAGCCTGGCGCGCGCCGGTGCACGTGGCGGAACCCCATGCGTGGGAACTGAGCTGGTTTGGCGTGGAGGCCGCGGGATCGGTGATAACGCCGGCGGCGTGGTGGCAAACGCATACCCACGGGCTGCTCGATTTTGTGTGCGGCGTGGCGTATCTGGCGTTCGTGCCGGTCTTCATGGCGACGGCGGCGTGGTGGCGGTTTGTGCGGAAAATCCACGGTGCCGAGAAAGTCATGTGGGCGATGCTCTGGCTAAACCTGGCGGCCTACGTCACGTGGCTGATTTATCCGGCGGCGCCGCCGTGGTATGTGGATCGCCACGGGCTGGGGCCGGCGGTGCTGTCAGCACTGCCTGAGGCTGGTGGCGCGGCCCGGTTCGATGCGCTGCTTGGCGTGACGTGGTTTGCGGATTACTACGGGCGCAACGCGAACGTTTTTGGGGCAATCCCGTCGCTCCATGTGGGCCAGACCTTTCTCGCGGTGTTGTTCGCGTGGCGTTTTCGCTCACTCCGAGTGTTAACAACGGCATTCTGGCTGCTGGTCTTCTTCTCTTCGGTGTATCTTAACCACCACTACATCGTGGATGGCCTGGCCGGCGTGGCGTTGGCGACCATGGCTTGGCTGGCAGTGCGGAGCGGGCCACAAGTCGCGAACACGAGGGTGCTCGGTCAACCGACGATTGTGACGGCCGCCAGCGCGGGTTACTGGCGGTGTTTATATCAGTTTTTATCTGGCTTGGAGCGGCGCGGATTGCACCTCGGTCATCGTGTGGTGGTCTGGGATCTGGGCCTTGATTCGGGTAAACGCCGACGGTTGGAAAAACGGTTTTCGTGGGCGGTGTTTGAGGCTTTGGATTTCTCAGCGTTGCCTGCGCACGTGGTTCCCGAATGCCGGACTTACGCGTGGAAGCCCGTGGTGATGCATCGCACGATGGATCGATGGGGCGGTCGGTTGGTGTGGTTCGATAGCGCGGCGCTGATTCATCGCCCTTGGGATGAGTTGGTCGTGTCGCTCGACGCGCACGGCTTGTATGCGCTGACCGGTCAGTCGGCCTTGCGGGTGCGCTGCGATGAGGAAGTGCAACGCCTGCTGGCCGTGTCGCCGGAGATCCTGGATCAACCGGAGTTTGTTGCGGGGTTGTTGGGCTTCGACACGGACAAACCACGGGTGCGCGCGCTGCTGGATGAATGGCAACGACTGGCGTTGGATCCGCGATTCTGTCCGCCTCAACACGCCCGCCATAATCCGGAGCAGGCGTTGCTGACGATTTTGATCCGACAGGGCGAGGCGACGAAGGCGCTGACGATCAACACAGGGGAGATCGACATCAGTTCACCGTATCCGGTGCGCTGGGTCAGTTCGCGTAA
>JBEVND010000159.1:0-3692 GCA_040508285.1 Rariglobus sp.
CGGACGGGCGCAAGCAGACGGGCGGATACTTTCATGATCTGACATCGGTGGGACAAGGCGTGCTGGCGGACACGTTGCGCGGTGGTTTGCGGCGCGATCTGACGCGTGGTCTGGCAGCCGCGCCGGCGGGCGCTCCAGCAGTAAATGAGATTGGAGACACGGTGCCCGTATTTGCCCTGCCTGCTCCGGGGCCGGTGGGCCGCACTGCTCCCACTCAAACTTACACGCCGAATGCAGAACCTCCCGCCACGCGTTGGAGCCGGGTGCGTTCGTATTGGTCTCAGAGAGCGGATGCCAACGGAACGCTTGCGCCGGTTGATTCGCCGCTGGCCGCGCCGGGCACGGTGGCGGCAGCGACGCATGCGTTTTTGCCGGTGCCCGTCATGGTGCAGATTGGGTATGGGATCGATGGTAGCAGCACGAACTATCGGTTCATCTGCAGTCCGCGCGTGGTTTTGTGCAATCCCTACAACGTCAGGCTTTCGGCGGCGTCCTACCAAGTGACTTACAAGCCGACCGGTGGATCAAACATGCAAGTGAGGTTTTCGTTCTCCCCGGCCAGTGCCGGCTCGGAGATGAACTTTCCTCCGACGGCCAGTGCTGCAAATCGCATGCTGACGTTTACCTTGGCTGCGGATGCGTTCGAGCCAGGGGAGGTGCGCGTCTATTCGCCGACCGCCGATGTCGCGTTTGATCCAACGGCTGACAGCACCATCCCGATGTCCGTGGGGTATCGCCAAACTTACGCGTATTTTGATTCGGCGCTTGTGGTGAATCCCGCGCACCAGAGTCCCACGAGCAATGTGCGTATTGTTTTTAACAATTACACCGGCAGCCAGCATCCGGAAATCACCTTTGGCCTGGAGAGCGCGGTCGCGTCGCAGCGCATGAGATGGATCGAGCTGGAGCCCGGCCGCCGCGGTTTGGAGTCCTATCCTTTGGAACCTAATAGTCCATATCCTGTGGTTTCGAAGCCCAGTGCCTTTATTCGAAGCCCTGAATCGACCCGGGAAATGCTGGCCATGCGCTTTCAGCTCCGTGACGCCACGATGTTGATCAACTCAGCGGGGAATCAGCCGGGATCGGGAAATCATCAACTGCCTTCCTCACACCCCGCTTATAACAGCGCAACAAACGGAACCAGAGGTGACGCTTCCGGCGCACGCATGCTCATTGACAATAATCCGCGTGCGATCCTTTCGCAGCGCCTGGGTGGCTGGGACAGTGTTGCGCACTACGGTTTTTCCCCATTGCGCGGTGCCGCCGATCTACTGTTTCCGGTCGATGCGAATGGCATCAATGGCTTTTGGGGAGGGAGCATCGAAGGCGATGCCTACGGCAGCACTCATGTCGTCCTGTTCGATGTGCTGCGCGCAAACGAGGAGGTCGTATCCTTGGGGCGACTGGGCCAGGTGAATTGGGGTGTCGATGGCAAGCACCCCGCGTATCCCCTCGGCAACGGCTTTGCCTCCATCTTCTACGAATACGACAAGCCCGATTACGGTTATGCGCTTAACGAGGCACTGTGGGACCGGTTTTTCTTTTCCACGCTGCCGACCTCGCTGGCGACACGTCCCGCGCACCTCGCGAATTCGCGTCTGCGGTTTTATGATCCGACGGGATCGGCCGATGTCAGTGCTCTCGAGAACGGTGATGCCTACCAACTGGCCGCGACGCGCCTGCTGACCGACGGCGCGTTCAACATCAACTCGACCTCGGTGGAGGCTTGGGCGGCGTTTTTGGGAAGTGTGCAGGCGGCGGATTATGCCTACACCACGACTACGGCCACGCGGACCGACAGCGACGTGCGTGCGTTTCCTAGGGTGCGTAATCTGCACGATCGCAATCCTGTTGATGCGGCAGGGCAGGGTTATGAGTGGACCGGTTATCGCCACCTTGATGGCAATCAGCTGAAGGCGCTCGCCGCTCAAATCGTCGCGGGTATCAAAACGCGGGGCCGTCCGGCTCGCAGCCTCGCCGAGTTTATCAATCGCGATCTGTCCCAGCCTGCCGCCAGCGTGCGCAACCAGGCGGGTATCGTGCAGGCGGCGATCGACGCGGTGGTCAACACGGACAAACCCGCCGCAGACGGGAGTGGTGTCGGACTCGCCGACCTCGATGGGTTGAATCCTTCCGAAAGGGTGAGCACGACCCTCGTCAACGCCGATAATCCGGATGCGGCGAAGGGCAAACTGCGCGCGACGGGCGCTCCGGGGTTTCTCCTGCAAAGCGATCTGCTCACCCCGCTCGCGCCGGCGATGTCGGCCCGTTCCGACACGTTTCGGGTGCGCACTTATGGCGAGACGCGTAATCCGGCGACGGGCGAGATCGTCGGTCGCGCCTGGTGCGAGGCCGTGGTGCAACGCATGCCCGAGTTTGTGGGCGGCGAGGCCGCAGAGCTGAGAATCGACGACGCCACGCTCGGCGTGGTCAGCAAGACCTTTGGTCGCAAGTTTATAATCACCCAGTTCCGCTGGCTTGGTCCCGACGAAATATGAATATGGATTTCTCACGTGTCGTCCGCCTGCTGGGCGTAGTCCTCGGCTTCTCCGCGACTCTCTGTGCCGAAGAGCCGGCGTCGCCCGCGGCATCGGTAACCTTCACCGCGTTTGCCTGGGACGTTTTTGATACGGAGAAAGATCTGGCGGTGAATTATCAGCAAAAAGGTAAGACCCAGACTCTGGAGATTGCCTGGCGGGATCGGTCGGTGGCGGCAGCCTGTGATGGACCGGGGACGCTGGTGTTCACTCAGACGGTCGTGCGCGACGGCAAGTCGACTGAGATGCCGGTGGCGACAGCGGAGATTCCCGTGGGCGTGAAGCGGGTGCTGCTTGTGTTTGGTCGCAACACCCAGCGCGAACCCGGGGCGATGCCGTATCGGGTGATGGTGATCGACGACAGCTATGCGGTGTTTCCCGGGCAGTCGGTGCGATTCATCAACCATTCCAGTGTGGAGATGGCCGGTTCGCTGGGGGAGCAGGTGTTTACGGTGGCTGCGGGGCGGGAACAGGTCGTTTCGGCCACGCTGTCGGTAGGCGGCCAGTTATTGTCACTGCGACTGGCCCGGCGTGACGCGGCTGGCGGCTGGCGCAAGCTGCGTTCCACGATGCTACCTATGTCTGCCGGGCAGCGGGTGCTGGTGTTCCTGATCGACAACCCCGCCACTCCCGGTCGGCCCGAGATGGTGATGGTGCGAGACCGCGTTGAGCTCGAACCTCCGCTGCCGGCTCAGGGCGGGACGTTGTCAAAGGCGGTGGGTTTACGCGTAAACCCTGCAGGCCGTTGAAATTGATATTCCAGCGATCTTTGCTCCGGAAAACCCCGTTTCAGTTACCCTTTTTTCATCATGAAAACCCTGAAGGTTCCGTCGATTTACTCGGTCGCGTCTGCTCTCTCCGTAGCAGTGGTATCGTTTTCTGTGGTAGTCGCGCCAATGGCGCAGGCAGCGGATTACACCTTTAACACGGTTGGAGGCACTGGTAGCACCCCAAGTCTTTGGAGCACTTCGTCGTGGGGGCCGTCCACACCGGTGAGTAATTTGGACAATGTATTGAATTTCACCGCTCCTTCCGCGCAGCGCATGATCTCGACTAATGATCTTGGCGCGGGATTTCAGCTCAATGCGTTAAATCTCACAAACAATACCAACAACTCAAACGGCCAGAACCTTATCATTGCGGGTAGCAGTCTGA
>JBEVND010000174.1:0-3024 GCA_040508285.1 Rariglobus sp.
GAGCCGCGCCCGCGGAACTTAACACAACACGCCGAGACGCGAAGCCCCACGCCTCCGCAGCTAACGATAACCGCCGTCTTCGTCTCGCGCCCTTTGCTCCTTCGCCGCTTTGCGTTAAAACTCCGCTCCCGCCCTCTCGCTTCATGCAGCTCGATCTACTCCCCGCCCGCACCGCTGGTGCCGCCGAAAACATGGCGGCGGATTTCCTCCTGCTGCAGCGCTACCCCGAACCGGTCCACGCCCGCTTTCGCCACTACGATTGGCGCGGCCCCGCCTTCACTTTTGGTTACAGCCAGAAGATTGCCTACGTCCGCGAACAACTCGCCACGCTCGCGCCCGATGAGCACCTCGACCTGACCCGTCGGCCCACCGGTGGCGGGGTGGTTGATCACCGCGACGACTGGACCTTTGCCCTCGTGATCCCGCGTGGCCACGCGCTTTACGACGCCCGCGCCACGGAGAGTTATCGCCAGATCCACGCCGACCTCACCGCCGCGCTCCGCGACCAAGGCCAGCCCGTCGTCCTCAAGGAACGCTGCGAGCCCGCCGCCGAAGGTGTTACCTGCGAGCCCGGCCCGACCGTCTGTTTCACGCGTCCCGAACTCTACGACGTCATCCACAGCAACACCGGCGCGAAGGTCGCGGGTGCCGCGCAGAAACGCACCAAGCACGGCCTCCTCTTCCAAGGCAGCATCTGGAAACCCGCCGTGGCCGCGACGGTGGATTGGGACGCCTTTGAAGAAGCGTTCGTCGCCCGCCTCGCCGCCACGTTGCAAGCCGAGGCCGTCACCACGCCCTGGCCCGAATTCGCCGAGGGCGAACACGACGGCCTGACCGAGCAATACTCCTCGCCCGAGTGGATCGAGTATCGTTAACGCCCGCTCGGCACCACGCCGAGAAACCGCGCCAGCTCCACGACCGCCGTGTCGGTTGACGGCGCATAACCACGTTCGACCGTGCGGCTCTGGATAATCAGCCGCCCCGCCGCACGATCCACCTTCGGATCGACGTGTCCCACCAGTTCATCACCGGCCAGCACGGGCAGCGCGTAGTAACCGCGCACGCGTTTGGACGCCGGCGTGTAGACTTCCCACGTGTAGTTAAAACCCCACAACGCCGCCGTAAGTTTGCGATTGTAGATCAACGGATCGAGCGGCGCGAGGAGTTGCACGGCGGGGGCCTTCATCGCTTCAGCGCGCTTCGGCAAACCCTCGTTGGCTTCGGCGAAACGCCTGACGTCTTCCCGTAGGCAATAAAGCCAACGCGGTCCGCCCTCGACCGCGATCGCGGCGACCTGATCTTCGACCAGCGCCAGCTCGGCTTTGGTTAACGTCACGAGGCGATGTTGACGCAGGCGCAGCAACACCAGCCAGCGGGCCGTATCGCCCGCGCTCGGGCGCGGCTGCGCGAGCGTGGCGGCGGACAGCACGTTCTCCGGCAGCGCGTAGTAACGCTTCTGAAACCGGCGCGCGGCGATCAACACGCGACCATGGAAGAAGAGCTTTTGCAGCGTGGACTTGGCCAGCGTGCTTGCACCCCAACCTTGGAGCGAACGCCGTCCGTCGTGCAGATCCTCCGAGGACAGCGGACCGCGCGCCGCCAACTCAGCCAGCAAGTGAGGGGCAAATTCCTTCTCCCGCGCCGTGAGTTTGCCCGACCACGCCCCGGTTCGTCGCGCCCGCGCCTGCATCGCGCCGAGCAAGTGCGGCCAGGCGTCCTGCGAGAACGCTACGAGGATGTTCTTACCCGGCAGGTGATGCTCAAATGCCGTTCGATTGGCCGCCGGGTGCGGCGCGCCTTCGTCGCCGTGCAAGTGTCGCATGAGATCGCCCTCGCGATAACCCGTCACGCGATTGCGCAGGATCAGGTCATGCATCCGACCACAGACATTGAGCGGATCAATTTGAATATAACCATGATGCGCCAACGCCGCGGATACGGTGGGCGCTGGCGCATCGAGCAGATTTACCCGCCGCAAAAAGCCTCGGGTAGCGCGGAGGGTAGCCTGAAATTCTGCGGTGGGCATACGGCAAATCGGCTTCAGCGATTCAGCGGTTAATCGTCGAAACGCTCGTGAAGTTGAGCCTCACCAGCTGACCGGGCGGCAGGTCCACGAGCTTGCCATCCACGTTGAGCGTCACGGTCAGGGCGCTAGGGTTAAAGGCCGTCGCACGGTTGGCCGCGATCTGCACCCGCTTCCGCGCGTCCTCGTAGTCGAACAGCTCGATGTTCGTGCAATACCAGACATCGGCGTGGCCCGAGAGCGGCTTGAAGATGCGCTCGATGCCCGCCCAATCGTCCTTGTCGGCAAACTCGAAGGCGTGCCCCCAGATATAGAACACGCCGGAGTAACGGGCGTTGCCATGTAGCGCGGCGAAACGCTCCGGCACGGTGGGGTTCGCGGCGTATTGATGGGCGGTGCTCGCCCATGCCAGCGGCTCGGCGGGCGGGAAGCAGTTGGTGGCATTCTCACAGGTGCGGCTGTAGACGACACCAAGACCGCGCAGGATCTCGATTACCCGCGCATCGTAGGCGCCATACGGATAAGCCATGCCGCGGACCGGATAGCCCACGATATCCTCGAGCGCCTTCCGATCCTCCAGCACCTCGGTGGCGATCTGCGAGGCGTCGAGTCGATCGAGCCAAGGGTGGGTCACCGAGTGAATGGCCACCTCGTGGCCGCGATAGAGCGCGGCGACTTCCGATGCATCGAGATTGGTGCGCGTGGTGCCAGGCGCCTCCACGGCCGGCTTGCCGGTGCGCTGAAGCCGGCCCGAGTTGAGGTTGAACGTGCCCTTGATTCCCCATGCGTTGAAGGCCTCGACGAGGCGGCGATCAAACGTGTGGCCGTCATCAAAACTCGTCGTGACGGCGATGCGTTTTCCGGCCGGGAAGCGGCAGATTTCAATGCGGGCAGGAACAGGGGAAACAGTGCTCATCTTGAAAAAAATATTTTCAAATCATGCCTAACCACCCGCGCCGCGTGTGTCGAATTCCAACGCCCGCGAAAGCCTCCGATGTGAT